>NZ_JAYMZS010000113.1:0-28853 GCF_035828755.1 Amycolatopsis sp. H20-H5
GGGCCGCCGGGCGCGGCGAAAAGCGCGAGTAGCCGTCGAACAACGTCGGGCCGATGAGCCCGGAACCCGCCGCGATCTCGGTGACGGCGGCCTCGGCCCCGGTCGACTCGACGCTGCCACTGCCACCGCCGGTGACGAACTCGCGCTCCGCCAGCGCACGCACGGCCCGCACGGCGCCCCCTCGGCGCCGGGCGAGTTCCGCGGCCGACCGGCGTTGCATCCACGCGACCACGGCGTTCTTCACCGCGCTGCCGTCGGTGTCGCCGAGCCCGGCGATCTGCCCCTCGTACGCCATCAGGCCGACGAGCCGGAAACCCTTGCGCGCCAAGATGATCCGCGTCAGATCGGCGGCCTGGCGCGGGGTGAAGATCGGTGAGCGCCGGGTGCCGACGTGCACGCCGGGCAGCGGCCGCCACGAAGCGTCGAGCTCCAGGCAGACGCGGATCTCGGGGTGACCCTGGCCGAGCGCCGCGTCGACCAGATCGAGGTGCGCGACCGAATCGACCATGATCGAGATCGCCGAGCGAGCCCGTTCGTCCGCGGCCAGGCGACGCAGCGCGCCGTGGTCGGCGGTCGGATACGCGACCACGATGTCGTCGGTGGTGCCGCACTCGACGTGCCACAGCGCCTCGGCCAGCGAGTAGCACATAAGCCCCTCGAAGCCAGGACGCGCGAGCACGCGCTCAAGCAGCGCACGGCAGCGCACGGACTTGCTCACGACGCGGATCGGCTTCCCGGCGGCACGCCGGAGCAGGTCATCGGCGTTGGCGTCGAACGCTTCCAGGTCGACTACCGCGAACGGAGGATCGAGGTCCTTCGTCGCCAAGTCGTACACCGTCGCAGTGGTCACGAGGACTAAGGTACGACACCAGGGCTTGAAACGCGAATACTATTCACTTATTGTTTGGGCTCTCACACCTCCGGATGAACAGGTGCGCGCATGACACGGTGGACCAACTGGGCCGGCACCGCGACGGCCCTGCCACGGCGGGTGCACCAGCCGCGCAGCACGGCGGAGATCGCTGACGTCGTCACCGGCGCGGCGGCCGAAGGTCACCGCGTGCGCGCCTGGGGCAGCGGACATTCCTTCACCGCGATCGCCGTCGCCGACTCGGACGCGATCGACCTGACCCACTGGACCGGCATCGCGGCCGTGGACGTGCCCCGGCGCCTGGTCACCGTCCGGTCCGGCACGAAACTGCGGCAGCTCAACGCCGAACTCGACACGCTCGGCCTGGCGATGACCAACCTCGGCGACATCGACGCGCAGACGGTCTCCGGCGCGATCTCCACCGGCACCCATGGCACCGGCGCGAAGCTCGGCGGCCTCGCCACCCAGGTCGCCGCGCTGGAGCTCGTGCTGGCCGACGGCTCCATCGTCACCTGTTCGGCTGACGAGCGACCCGACCTGTTCGCGGCGGCCCGGATCGGCCTCGGCGCGCTCGGCGTCATCTCCACGGTCACCCTCCAGTGTGAACCTTCGTTCCTGCTGTCCGCGCAAGAACGCCCCGAGCCGCTGGAGCAGGTCCTCGAAGGTTTCGACGAGTTCGCCGCGGCCAACGACCACTTCGAGTTCTACTGGTTCCCCTACGGCAGCAACGCGCTGGTCAAGCGCAACAACCGCCTCCCAGCGGACGCCGAGCGCAAACCGCTGGGCAGGCTCAAGGAGTTCGTCGACTACGAGGTGACCGAGAACCTCGCGTTCGGCGGCATCTGCCGCATCGGCCGCGCGGTGCCGAAACTGGTGCGCCCCTTGGGAAAACTGGCCTCACAGGTGCTGTCGGCGCGGGAGTACAGCGATCTTTCGCACCGCGTCTTCGTCACCCATCGAGGCGTACGGTTCGTCGAGTCGGAGTTCGCGATCCCGCGCGAGTCGCTGCCAGGGGTGCTGGCCGAACTGCGCGCGCTGGTGCCGAAACTGGAGAACCCGGTGATGTTCCCGGTCGAGGTGCGGATCGCCGCGGCCGACGACATCTGGCTGTCCACGGCGTACGGCCGCGACTCCGCGTACATCGCGATCCACCAGTTCCTCGGGATGCCGTACCGCGAGTACTTCGCGGAGTTCGCGGCGATCGTCGGCCAGGTCGGCGGGCGGCCCCACTGGGGCAAGATGCACGACCTCGGCGCCCCTGAACTGCGCGAGCACTACCCGCGGTTCGACGACTTCCTGCGCGTACGCAAGGAAGTCGACCCGGGCGGGCTGTTCACCAATACGTACCTGGACCGGGTGCTGGGTCCGGCCGGTTAGGCGTTCCCCTTCAGTCGCCACCCCAGGTTTGCCGTATGCCCTGATGGGAGCCTTCACGGCGTCTAACGCTGTCATGGTGGCCTTCAGGGGCACGCATGAAACGGTCGTTGCGGAGTTAGAGGGCGTCGGTGATCGCGGTGTCGCCGGAGATCACCTCGAGGGTTTTCCCGGCCGTGGACGGGGTGTCGAGCAGGGCGACCAGTACCGCGGCGACGTCTTGGCGGGGGATGCTGCCGCGGCCGGTCTTCTCGGCGATCAGGACCTTGCCGGTGGCTTCGTCGTTGGTCAGTGCGCCGGGGCGGAGAATCGTCCAGTCGAGGTCGCGGGCGCGGAGGTCATCCTCTGCGGCTTTTTTCGCGCGCAGGTAATGGGCGAAACCCGGGTCGGTCGAGGCGTCCGGGTTGTCGGCGCCCATCGAACCGACCTGGAGGTGACGGCGCACCCCCGCGCGGCCCGCGGCCTCGGCGAACAGGACGGCCGCGTCCTTGTCCACTGTGTCCTTGCGGTCGAGGCCGCTGCCGGGCCCGGCGCCCGCCGCGAAGATGGCGGCGTCGGCGCCGTTCAGCACCTTGGCTACTTCGTCCACATCGGACTTCTCCAGGTCGAGCACGATCGCCTCGGCCCCGGCGGCGATGAGATCAGCGCCGTGGCCGGGGTTGCGGACGATCCCGACCGGCTGATCCCCGCGCGCGGCGAGGAGTTTCTCCAGCTTCAGTGCTATCTGACCGTGTCCACCTGCGATGACGACTCGTTTACCCATGTCCCGAGCGTAAACCCGCTCGCCCGGTGACGCCGGGGAGCGGGTCGGACCGTCATTCGACCTCGGCGGCAACCTCTTGCGTGACGAGCAGCTGCTCGTAGACGTGCTCGTTGATCCAGCGGGAGACGGGGTCCTCGCCAAGCAGGATCCGCTCGGTGCGGCCCTCGAGATCCATGTCGATCATGCCGTTCGGGTCGGCGGTGACCACGGCGAGGCCATAGGCGCGAGCCCGCGGGAGGCAGTTGACCACGTAGTCCTCGGTCAGCACGGTGGGCGAGGGCAGCACCATCGCGGCCTCGCCGTAACGCGCGAACGGGACCGCGGATGCCATCGCGGTGCGCCAGTGCCTGCCGACCGCGAGGACGCCGATGATCTCGGCGGCCGGGGCGGGTGCTGACGAGGCCAGCTCCGGCCAGGTCCAGGTGTCGACGGTGGCGCGATCGGTCACCGGGCCGATGCCCATCGCGATCCGCTCGGCGTGCACGTCGGTCCTGAGCTTGGCGACCACGCAGACCTTCCGGCCCAGCATGGTCACCTCCGGCAGGACCTCGCCGCGCCAGCCCAAGAGGGCCGCGGCCTTGCCAGCCAGCTCGTCGACGCTCGCCGGAAGCTCGATCGGCGGCACCACCCGGCTCGGCAGCGACCGGCTGCGCTTCGCGCCACCGTCGACTGTCGAGCTCTCAGTGTTCTGGGGTGTGGGTGTAGCCGCCACGAGTCCGCCTCCTTCAACCCTGCACAACAACATCAGTGCCCGGTGAAAGCGGCACATGACTTGACTACCAGTGCGGGAGCGCGGCAGCGCCAGGTGAAGAGAGTGGCGGCGATCAGCGGCGCTCAGCGGTCGGTGACCGGTCGGCGACCGGTCACCTGACTTCAGCCCGACCGTGCTGCCAACCGAGTGAGAGCGAGGTGAGTGGCGTTACTGCGCGTCCTCGGTCGGCTACGGACTCTCCGAACCGCTTATCCACCAAAGAGAGCAAAGTGTTACGCCGTTCGGCGTAGTCCGATGTTCCTCCATTTTGGACGCGACGAACGGTGATAACCCGTGGTCAGTCCCTGGTGGCGGTGCTGATCACCTCGTCGAGACCGGGCATGCCCCACTCGTCCACGAACACCAGCTGATCGATCTCGGAGTACCAGACCCGCTGTTTCACCTGGACCGGCCCGGTCCCGCCCTGCTGCCCGGCCGGGACGCACTGGATCGTCCACTCCTCGTAGACCCCGCCGAGGTAGCCCAGCGCCATCGGCCCGCCGCCGGTCTTGACGGCGTCGCCGTCCTGGCGCAGGTCCTTGCGACCGGCCGCGTTGCACGCGCGGCCGCCAGCGCTGCGCCGGTACGGCTTGCCCGGCTCGTAGCGCGGCTGCTCGGCGGAGGCCTGGGTGTTGTCGGTGATCAGGAAGTACTTGCAGTTGTAGTACTTGGCGGGATCCGCGCACGAACCGTCGACGATCACCCGCTCCAAACCCTGCGGTCGCTCCACCCAGGACGCCGGCGCGTGCAGGGTCAGCTTGCCCACCTTGATGTCCCGGCGGGGTCCCGGCGGGGTGACGTCGCTCGGCGCCGCCCCCGTGGTGGGCGGCGCGCCGGTCACCGCCTTGAGCACGTCGGGATTCATGAGCGCGCCCAGCCGGCCGTACGGCACGGTCAGCGTCTTCATCCCGCAGGCCTCTTCATACCCGAGCCGGCTCAGCGTGATGGTGAACTCGGCCGCCGACGGGGTGAGCGTGATCGTCACCCCGTTCTCCAAGAGCTTCACCGGCTGGATGTTCTCGGCCTTGACCGGCAGGAAACGGCCGTCCCCGCAGGCGTGGCGGTCGTCGGCCCAGATCGCGTCGTTCAGCGCGGCCATCCCCGCGTCGGTGAACGTCGACGGCTTGAGCAGGTCGGCGGGCGCCAGCGCCTTGCCGCTGGTGAGGTCGACGGTGACGCCGGACCGCCCGTTGTTCCAGCTCTGGTGCGGCGCGCCGTCGAGCCCGTGTTCGTAGAGGACGGAGAGGTACCGGTCGTTGCGAAGCCGCACGGAGGCCTTGCTCGTGGGCCGGTACGGCCCTCGTTCGGGCGGGAACTCCAGTGTCGATTTTCCGGTCGTGGTCACCCATTCGTCGACCGGTGCCGCCAGTGCGTCGTTGAGCGCCTTCTCCACCGCGGCGTTGCCCGCGCCGGAGAGGTGCACGTACTGCGCGGTGTAGCCGACGGACGTGCCCGGCACTGTCCCGGTGCGGGTCTGGATGTCCACCTTCAGGTCGACGACCTGCGCCACCACGGGTGGCTTCGCGGGCTCGTCGTGGGAGTTGACGACCACCAGCGTCGTCGTCACGGCGGCGGCCACCGCGACCGCGATCGCCACCTTCACGCCCAGCACCACCCCGCCCCCGGTGCCGCCGACGGTCGCGGCCGTGCCGGTGGCGGCGGCGCCCACGGCCACCGGCGCGGCAGCTGTGCCCGCGGCCAGCAACGCCAGCGGGGTCAACGCGGCCAGCACGCCCGCCGCCTTCTCGAGTCGCGACCAGCCCCGGCGTTCCCAGTCCTCGCCGTAACCCGCACGGGCGACCCGTTCGAGTGCCTCCAGGAAGGCGAGCGCACCCGGTGGGCGCTGCGCCGGGTCCTTCGCCATCCCCAGTGCCACGATCTCGTGCAGCTCGTCCGGGGCCTCGCCGAACGGGATCGGCGCGTACTCGTGGAGCGTCCGCAGGACCTCCGTCTGATCGGCCTGGTACGGCCGATGTCCGGCGACACACTGGAAGAACACGCAGGTCGCGGCGTAGACATCCGTCGCGGGCGTGGCCGGGCCGCCGTTCCACTGCTCTGGCGCCATGTACGACGGCGTGCCGATCACGGCTCCGACCTCGCCCGCCAGCACCGCGGTGCCGAAGTCGACCAGTTTGCTCTGGCCGGTATCTGAGACGAGGACGTTGCCCGGCTTGTAGTCCCGGTGCACCGTGTTGACGGCGTGCGCCGCGGCGAGGCCGAGGAGTGATCCCTTGAGCACGGCCAACGCCGACTCCGGCGACAACGCGCCCTCGGCCGTCAGGATGGCCTGCAGGGAAACGCCGTTGATGGCCTCGAGCACGATCGCGGCGCCCTGCGGCGTCTCGACGAACTCGTAGAGCCGCGCGACGTACGGGCTGACGACGCGGCTCAGCGCCAGCGCCTCGTTCCTGAATTCGGCCAGCCTGACCGGGTCCTCGACGAACCGGGAGAACAGGTACTTGATCGCCACGATCTGGCCGGACACGTCGTGCCTGGCCAGCACCACCCGGCCGAAGGTCCCCTCGCCGAGCTGCCCCAGCTCGGTGACCCCCGGTAGCGCCCACTCGTCGTTCAGTGCCACTTCGCGCCTTCCAAAATCTTGTCCAGGCCCGGAGTGTTCCATTCGTCGACGATCACGAGCTGGGTTTTCGGCAGGAACCACACCCGCTGGACGATGGCTGCGCCGTCGTTACAGGTGATCCGCCATTCTTCGTACGCGGCCTTCTTCGAGCCGATCGGCCGGAGCTCCTTCTTGACGAGCACAGACGCGATCTCCACCTGGCCCGGTTTCCCAGCCGCCGCACACGAGCGAGGGCCACCCGTCCGGCTGTACGGCTTGCCCGGCACGTACTGGGGCTCATCGGGCAGCGCCCGCGAGTTGTCCTTGACGGTGAACCCCGGGCAGTTCCCCTCCATGACCTCGGTGGGCGAGGGCGTGCAGCCCGGCTTCGTGAGCAGGTAGCTGTCGAGATCGCCCCCGGTGTAGCGCTGCCAGTCCGGCGGCGCGCTGACCGTGAACGCGCCGAAGTCGGTTTCCCGGTCGGCGATCGGTTTCCGCGCCGCCACCACGCCCAGCAGCGGTGCGATGTCGGAGCGGACCAGGTCACCGATCTTGTCGTAGGGCACCGTCACCGTGATGTCGCCGCAGGATTCCGCGAAGCCGTACCCGAAGCCGAGGACGTAGAAGTTCATCCCCTTCTCGGCGGGGGCGATCTGCAGGGCGTCTTCACCGCCGAACATCCGGTGACTGTTCAGTGTGCCCTCGCCGAACCGCTTTTTCGTCTTGGCCGTCTCGGCCAGGCAACCGCCGGTCGCCTCGGCGAGAATCCGGCCCTCGAGTGCCGCCATCCCGGCCTCCGACTTGCCAGCCTCGTCGAAAATGTCCTCGCCCTCGAGTACCCGGCCCGCCTGGACGTCGATGACGGCCGCGTGACGGCCGAACCCGGTGTGGGAATTGAACTGGGTCGAGTCGACTTCGCGGGTGTAGACGACGGAAAGGATCTTGTCGTCCTGGCGCACGACCTGGGCCTTGAGGCTGACGTGCGGGATGTCGCCGTCCGGGTCGGGGCCGCGGGAGTGGCTGTCCGGCCAGATGTAGCCTTCCAGCCAGTGGTCGAGGGGTTCCGCGAGCGCGGTGTTGATCCGCTGCTGGGCCGCGGTGTCCTTCAGGCCGCTGATCTGCACGAATTGCCCGTTGTAGTCGAACCCGTCGCGGGCGCCGGTGCGGGTCTGGACGTCCACCTTGAACGAGGTCAGCGCGACCGGCGGCGGGGTGTCCCCCGGCGACTGGCTGACGACCACCACCGTCGTCGTGACAGCCGCGGCCACCGCGACCCCGATCGCGACCTTCACCCCGAGCACGACCCCACCGCCGGTGCCGCCGGCAGTCGCGGCCGCCCCCGCCGCGGCGACGGGCGCGGCGGCGGTCCCGGCACTGGCGAACATCGCCAGCGGCGTCAACGCCAGAAGGAGTCCGCTGGCCTTCGCGAGACGTGACCAACCCCGGCGCTCCCAGTCCTCGCCGTAACCCGCTCGGGCGACCTGTTCGAGTTCCGCGACGAACTCGCCCGCGCCCGCGGGCCGCTGCTGGACGTCCTTCGCCATGCCACGCGCGATGAGCGCCCGGATGGGCGGCGGAACCTCGCCGAACGGGATCGGCGCGTGCTCGTGGAGCGTCCGCAGGATCTCCGTCTTGTCCGCCTGATAGGGCCGATGCCCGGCGACGCACTGGAAGAACACGCAGGTCGCGGCGTAGACGTCGGTCGCGGGTGTGGCGGCGCCACCGGCCCACTGCTCGGGCGCCATGTACGACGGCGTGCCGATCACCGCGCCGACCTCGCCGGACAGCACCGCCGTGCCGAAGTCGACCAGCTTGCTCTGCCCGGTGTCCGAGACGAGGACGTTGCCCGGCTTGTAGTCGCGATGCACGATGCCCGCCGCGTGCGCGCTGGCGAGACCCAGCAGCGAGCCCTTGAGCACGACCAAAGCGGCTTCCGGCTCGAGCACGGCGTCGGTGGCCAGCACCTGTTGGAGTGACACGCCGTGGACGGCTTCGAGCACGATCGCGGCGCCCTGCGGCGTCTCGGCGAAGTCGTACAACCGGGCGATGTACGGGCTGGGGACCTGGCTCAGCACCTGCGCTTCCCGGCGGAACTCGGCGAGCCGCGCCGGGTCGCCCGCGAAGCGCGCGAACAGGTACTTGATGGCGACGACCTGCCCGGATCCGTCGTGCCGGGCCAGCACCACCCGACCGAAGGTGCCCTCGCCGAGCTGACCGAGCTCAGTGAAACCCGGTAGTGCCCAGTCGTCCACGTAACGCCTCCCGAATCGATCCCCACCCCTTGGAGGTGACGTTCACCGCAGCGGTTCCCCCGGTCGCGGGTTTAGGGTTACTGACCGGTACCCAACCCTCGCCGTGGAGGAAGTATGCGCTCGCCGAAGGACTTCTTCAGCCCCCTCGCCCTTGGGGCGCCGGCACCCCTGCACGAGATTCCCGTGCCGCCGTCACGAATGATCCACTTCTTCGACCCGAGCAACGAGAAGATGGCGGCAAAGGTCCCTGACCTGGCCAAAAAGGTCGACATTCTGCTCGGCAACCTCGAAGACGCGGTGCGCGCCGACCGCAAGGAGGCCGCGCGCGACGGGCTGGTGGCGATCGCCAAGGCGACGGACTTCGGCCGGACCCAGCTGTGGACCAGGGTGAACAGCCTCGACTCGCCGTGGGTGCTCGACGACCTGGTCACGCTGGTCACCGAGATCGGCGACAAGCTCGACGTGATCATGGTGCCGAAGGTCGAAGGCGCGCAGGACATCCACTACGTCGACCGCCTGCTCGCGCAGCTGGAGGCCCGCGCCGGACTGGCGAAGCCGCTGCTCGTGCACGCGATCCTGGAGACCGCGAGCGGGGTGGCCAACGTCGAGGAGATCGCCGGCGCGAGCCCCCGCATGCAGGGCATCTCGCTCGGCCCGGCCGACCTGGCCGCGAGCCGACGGATGAAGACCACCCGAGTGGGTGGCGGTCACCCCGGCTACCTGGTGCGCACGGACCCGGTCGGCGAGGACCTGAACGAGGGCCGCACGACGTATCAGCAGGACCTGTGGCACTACACGGTCGCGCGGATGGTCGACGCGTGCGCCGCGAACGGGATCCTGCCGTTCTACGGTCCGTTCGGCGACATCCGCGACGTCGTGGCGTGCGAGGACCAGTTCCGCAACGCGTTCCTGCTGGGCTGCGTCGGCGCGTGGAGCCTGCACCCGGTGCAGATCGACATCGCGAAGAAGGTCTTCTCGCCGTCGCCGGAGGACGTCGCGTGGGCGCGCAAGGTGATCGCCTCGATGGGTGACGGCACCGGCGCGGTGATGATCGACGGAAAGATGCAGGACGACGCGTCGGTGAAGCAGTGCCGGGTCGTGTCCGAGCTGGCCACCGAGCTGGCGAAGGACGACCCCGAGCTCGCCGCCGCCTATGACGCCGCCACCAAGGAGAACCAGTGACCGAGCTCAAGCCCCGACGTTCCGTGCTCTACATGCCGGGCGCGAACGAGCGCGCGCTGGAGAAGGCCAAGACCCTCGACGCCGACGCGCTGATCCTCGACCTGGAGGACGCCGTCGCGCCCGACGCGAAGGAAGCCGCCCGCGAGCGTGTCTGTGCCGCTGTGTTGTCTGGCGAGTACGGGAAGCGCGAAGTGACCATTCGCGTCAACGGCCTCGACACGGAGTGGCACGAGGCGGACCTTCGCGCCGCCGCCCAGGCGGGCCCGGCCGCGGTGGTCGTCCCGAAGGTGAACTCGGCGGCCGAGGTGCACAACATCGAGCGCGGCCTGGAGCTCGGCGGCGCGCCGGAGCACACGAAGATCTGGGCGATGCTCGAAACGCCCGTCGCGATGCTGCACGCCGAGGAGATCGCGGCGGCGTCCGAGCGTCTGACGGTCCTGGTCCTGGGCACGAACGACCTGGCCAAGGAGCTGCACGCCGAGTTCGTCCCTGGCCGCGCGCCGCTGCTCGGCGGGCTCGGGCTGGCGTTGCTGGGCGCGCGGGCGGCCGGGAAGGTCATCCTCGACGGCGTCTACAACGACGTGAAGGATTTGGCAGGTTTCGAGGCCGAGTGCCTGCAGGGACGGCAGTTCGGCTTCGACGGGAAGACGCTCATCCACCCGAGCCAGCTGGAGCCCTGTAACCGGATTTTCGCGCCTTCGGCGGCGGAGATCGAGCGGTCGGAACGGATCATCAAGGCGTTCGAAGAGGCTCAGGCCGAAGGCCGCGGTGTGGTGACGGTGGACGGCCGGATGATCGAGAACCTGCACGTCGACAACGCCCGCCGGGTCCTCGCGCTGGCCGCCGCGGTGGCCGGGTGACTGTTCGGCCGTAGAGTGAGCGCGTGGCTGATCAGCGGCTGACATCGATTGAGGTCGAGGGATTCACCTCGATCCGATCGACGCGCCTGGAACTCGGCGCGATGAACGTTCTCATCGGCGCGAACGGCGCAGGCAAAAGCAACTTCATCCAGGCTGTGGGCATGCTCAGCCGGATCGTGGGTGGAGAGCTCAACTTCTTCGTCGGACTCAACGGTGGCTCATCCGCTCTACTCAACAACACCAGCGGATGGCCTCGGATCCATCTCGAGCTGGACGCGTATCCCCATACTTACGAAGCGACACTGGTACCGGCCGCCGGCAATGAGCTCATTTTCGAACTCGAGGCTGTCTCGTTCATCTCCACCGAAGGCGGCTCACGCCGTGAAGTACTGGGGCGTGGTCACCAAGAAACGAAACTGAACAGCCATGAAGCAGCCGTTCGAATCACGGAACTCCTCAACGGCTGCAAGGTCTTCCACTTCCACGACACGAGTCTCAACGCGCCACCGAAGCGGCAGGTCTCCGTGGCGGACAACATCTCGCTCCGAGCTGATGCGGGGAACCTCGCCGCGGTTCTTCTTGGTCTCCAGACAAGCAGGAGCAGGGCGGATCGAGCCGCCTATCGCCGAATCGTCGGCGCGATCAAGCTGGTAGCGCCTTTCTTCCGTGACTTCGTCCTGCATCCGGCCAGCGGAACCGACCACGTCCAGCTGCGCTGGTTGGAGAAGAACGGCGACGCGGTGTTCTCCGCTAACCAGCTTTCTGACGGAACTCTGCGGTTCGTTTGCCTGGCGACCTTGCTGCTACAACCCGCGTTGCCCACCTTGGTCGTGTTGGACGAGCCTGAACTCGGACTCCACCCGTTCGCCATCGTCCAACTGGCGGACATGCTGCGGCAGGCTTCGGCACGGAGCCAAGTGCTGATCGCCACGCAGTCCGTGACCTTGATGAACCAGTTCGAAGTCGAAGACCTGGTCATCGTCGAACGAGCGGCCGGGGCATCGGTGTTCACCAGGCCCGATCCCGAGCGACTCAAGAACTGGCTGGACGAATATTCCCTGGGTGAGCTCTGGGAGAAGAACCTCATCGGTGGACAACCGGGGTCGACCGGCAGCGTTCTTGATGACTGAACGAAGACGTCTGCACCTTCTCGTCGAGGGCCAGACCGAAGCGACTGTCGTCCGCGAAACCATGCTTGATCACTTCCAAGCCGAGGGCTGGCTGGTCACTTGGTCGATGATCCGCACTCAGCGGTCGACAGGAGCGCATCGCGGAGGTGTTTCCTCATGGGCGAAGATCCATCGCGACGTCAAGGAACTGCTGGGCGGCAAGAATCTCCACGTCCTCACGACCTTGTTCGACTACTACGGATTCCCGGAAGATGCTCCTGGGATGCCCACGCGGCCTGCGGGCTCGGCGCACGACCAGGTGGCTCACGTCGAGCAGGCGCTAGCGGCCACCGTGGGCGATCGGCGTTTCCTGCCCCACCTCGTTTTGCACGAGCTGGAGACCTGGGTCTTCGCGGCGGCCGATCAGCTGGCCGAGTTGCGAGGCGAGCCGGAGCTGGCGAATCGTTTGAAAGCCGACTGCTTGGCGGCGGGCGGCGCCGAACTCGTCAACAACGGACCGAAGACCGCGCCGTCCAAACGACTCACGTCCTATTGCGGGGACTACTTGAAGACCGTCGACGGCCCCCTGGCCATCAACGACCTTGGCATCAAGGCGCTCAAGAAGCAGTGTCCCCACTTCGCCGCCTGGCTGGACGAACTCAGCTCCCGGTAGGCCACGCGCGCTGAGCCGGGCGAAGTTGCTCGAAGACCGCAGCGGCGCCAAGCACGCCGACGTCGTCAAACCGCCGCCCGGCGATCTGCAGCCCCACCGGCTGCCCTTCCCGCGTGTAGCCGCAGTTCACCGAGACCGCGGGCTGGCCGGACATGTTGTACGGCACGGTGAACGCGATGTGCTCGAACGGCAGGCTCGGGTCGTTGGTCGGCGAGGCCGACTCGGCCGGAGGCGCGGACACCGGGCAAACCGGTGACAGCACGAAGTCGAAACGCTCGGTCGCGCGCAGGGTCGCCACCGACATGACGTCGATCTGTCCGAACCCACGGTAAGTGGTGACGCCGTCGACGTCCGCGCCGCGAGCGGCCCAGTCGGCGATGTACGGCAGTATCTTCGCGCGGCGTTCCTCGGGCAGTGGCGCCATTTCGGACCAGGCCCGCACCCGCCAGAACGTGTCGAGGCCGTCGAGCATTTCGCGCCGCAGGAACGGCTCCACCGGCTCCACCACCGCACCCGCGGCTTCGAAAAGCCGAGCCGCCTCGGTTACCGCGGCGAGAATGTCCGGCTCGACAGCCAGTCCGACCCCGGCGTCGAGGTGCAGCCCGATCCGGAGCCCCCGGACGCCGGTCTCGAGAGAACCCCAGTCGAGATCCGCGGGCGGGAGGCTCAGGTGGTCGCGACTGTCCGGAGTGGACAGCACGCTCATCAGCAGCGCGGTGTCGGCAACGGTCCTGGTCAGCGGCCCGGCCACGCGCCCGAAAAACGGCGGATCGACCGGCACCCGCCCGAAACTCGGCTTGAGCCCGACCAGCCCGCACCACCCGGCGGGCAGCCGGATCGAGCCGCCGATGTCGGAACCGACGTGCAGCGGGCCGTACCCGGCGGCGCCCGCCGCGGCGGCACCCGCGCTCGACCCGCCGGGCGTACGTGAAGTGTCCCAGGGGTTGCGCGACGCGGTGTGGAAGCTGGACAGCCCCGAGGTGAGCATCCCGTAGTCCGGCATGGTCGTCTTCGCGAGCAGCACGCCGCCGGACTCGCGGACGCGCGCGGCGGGCGGGGCGTCGAGAGGCGCCGGGACGAGCTCGGTGGCCGCGGTCCCCAGCGGCACGGGGGTGCCCCGCGTGGCGATGTTCTCCTTGAGCGTCAACGGGACGCCGTCGATCGGCCCGAGCGGCTCGCCCTCGTGCCAACGCGCTTCGGACGCCTTCGCCTCTTCGCGCGCGCTCGCCGGGTCGTACGCGTAGAGCGCGTGGAGCTCGGGCTCGCGCTTCTCGATACGCGCCAACACGGCCTCGGTCACCTCGACGGGTGACAACTTGCGCTCGCGGTACCGCGTGACGAGCTCGACGGCGGTCAGATCAGGCAACTCGGTCATGTCATCTCCTCCAGAAGCAAGTCCCTGAAGGCCACTGTCTCTTCTCAGGCCCGTCGCCTCGTCGGCGACGGGCCTCACGGCGTCTAAAGCCGTGAAGGTGGCCTTCAGGGGCAGTTAAGAAGCGGGGGGCTCGAAGCGTCCGTCGACCGCGGTCCAGCCGCCGTCGACGGGCAGGACGGCCCCGGTCACGAAGCTCGCGGCGTCCGACGCGAGGTAGACGACCGCGCCGGCCAGCTCGTCGGGACGCGCCCAGCGGCCGAGCGCGCCCTTGGTCGCGTAGGCGTTGTACCAGTCGGGATTCGCCTTGATCTGCGCCGTCAAAGGAGTCTCGACGACGCCGGGTGCGATCGCGTTGACCCGGACACCGGCCGGGCCGAACTCGGCGGCGGCCGTGCGGAACAGCTGGACGAGGCCCGCTTTGGTCGCGGCGTAGGGGCCTTGGCCTGGCTCGACGGTCGTGCCGCGGATCGACGAGAAGCCGATGATGCTGCCGCGCCGCCGCTCGACCATGCCCGCGCCGAACGCGCGGACGACCTCGAAGGTCGCGCCGAGGTTCAGCGCGATGACGCGGTCGAACTCCTCGCGGGTGTAGTCGAGCAAACGTTTGCGCACGTTCATCGCGGCGGTCAGCACCACGATGTCGAGCTCGCCGAGCTCGGCGGCCGCGCGGGCGACCGCGCCCTCCTCCAGCAGGTCGATCTCGTACGCCTCACCGGCGTCTGTTTCCTTGGCCGACGCGAGGTCGCGGTCGGCGCAGATCACCTCGGCGCCGTGAGCGGCCAGCGCGCGGGCCGACTCGCGGCCGATGCCGCTGCCCGCGCCGAGCACCACCGCCCGCCTGCCGTCGAGCCGGAACAGCTTGTCGTAGTTCATGGACGCAGCACCGCCATCCTGGTCACGGTCAGTTCCTCGATCGCGAAACGCGGCCCCTCGCGGCCGATCCCGGAGTCCTTCACCCCGCCGTACGGCATGGTGTCGGAGCGGAATCCCGGCACCTCGTTGACGACCACGCCGCCGACCTCCAGCTCGTCCAGCGCGCGAAAAGCGGTCTTCAGCGACGTGCTGAACACGCTCGCGTGCAGCCCGTACCTCGACGCATTGACCGCGGCGAAGGCTTCGTCCACATCGGACACCGTGCGCACGCAGACGACTGGCCCGAAGACCTCTTCCTCCCAGCATTCGGCGCCGTCAGGCACGTCGAGCAGCACGGTCGGGGAGATGACGCCGTTCTCCACGCCACCGCCTCCGGCGAGCTTCGCGCCCGCCGACGTCGCTTTGCCGACCCATTCCAGCACACGGGCGGTGGACCGTTCGTCGATCAGCGCGGACACCCGCGTCGACTCCTCACGCGGATCGCCGGTGATGACCTCGCCGAGCCGCGCCAGGACCCGCTCGGTCAGCGCGTCGGCGACCTCGGCGACGACCAGGACTCGCTGGACCGAGATGCAGGCCTGGCCGGACGCGTAGAACCCGCCGCGCAGCACGGCGTCCGCGGCCGCGTCGAGGTCGGCGTCACCGGCGACCACGAGCGCGGCGTTGGACCCCAGCTCCAGCAACGTTTTCGTGGGCGCCGCGTCGCGGGCGATCCGGTGGCCGACGGCGGCTGAGCCGGTGAACGAGACCGCACCGATCCGCCGGTCGGTGACCAGTGCGGAGCCGACGTCGGCATCGCCGGTCACGAGCTGGACGGTCGCGGCAGGCACATCGAGCGAACGGGCCGCCTCGCGCACGAGGTGCACCAGCCACAACGTCGCCAGCGGTGTCTGCGGTGCGGGCTTGACCACGACCGGGCAGCCCGCGGCGATGGCGGGCGCGATCTTGTGCGACGCGAGCAGCAGCGGGTAGTTGAATCCGGCGATGCCGACGACCACCCCGATCGGCTTGCGCTTCCAGAACCCGACCAGGCCGTCGCCGGACGGCAGCAGGTCCAGTGGGACCGTTTCGCCGTGCAGCCGGGAGACCTCTTCGGCGGCGGCTTCCCAGGTGACGATCGTGCGGGCGACCTCGACCTGGCAGTCGACCAGCGGTTTCCCGGTTTCGGCGACCAGCAGTTTCTCGAAAGCTTCACGTGAAACCTTCAGCGCCGCCGCGACGTCGTTGAGCAGCGAGCGCCGGGTGCGGGACGGCAACGCGGCGACCTCGCGGGCGACAGCGACAGCGGCGTCAATGGCCTGAGTCGCGAGCTCCGGCGTCCCGGCAGGTGCCGAGCCGATCGTGCTGCCGTCGTAGGGGAACAGCACCGGCTCGGTTTCGGTGGAGACCCAGCCCGAGCCGATCGGCAAGCCTTCGGGGTACTCAGGCACCTTCGCTCCCTTCACTCAGCCGGGCGAGGGCCGCGCGCAGGCTGGGCGCGGCGGCCAGCAGCTCCCGGGTGTACTCGTGCTCGGGCGCGTCGTAGACCTGATCGACGTCACCCAGCTCGACGATCTCGCCGCGCCGCATCACCGCGACCCGGTCGCACACGTGCCGGACGACACCGAGGTCGTGCGAGACGAACACGAGCGTCAGCGCGAACTGGTCCACCAGCGACGCCAGAAGGTCGAGGATCTGCGCACGCACCGAGACGTCCAGCGCGCTGACCGGCTCGTCGGCGACGAGCACGCTCGGATTCGGGGCCAGCGCCCGCGCGATGGAGATCCGCTGCCGCTGCCCGCCGGAGAACTGGTGCGGATACCGCCCGGCCGCGTCGGCCGGAAGCCCAACGGCCTCAAGCAGTTCCGTCACGCGCTCCACACGACCGGGCGTGCGCCCCAGCGGCTCGGCGATGATGTCCCGCACGCGCATCCGCGGGTCGAGCGAGCCCATCGGGTCCTGGAAGACGATCTGCAGCTCGGAACGCAGGAACTTGAGCTTCCGCTCGGGCAGGGTGTCGATCCGGCGGCCTTGGAACGACACTGTGCCCGCGGTCGGCTTGTCGAGCGCGGCGAGCAGTCTGACCAAAGTGGACTTCCCGGAGCCCGATTCGCCGACGATGCCGAACCGCTGCCCGGCTTCGACCTCGAACGACACCCCGCGCAGCGCCCGCACAGCACGCCGCGCGTAGCGGCGTTCCAGGTCGCGAACCTCGATGATGGGCGTCATCGGCTCGCCTCCAGATCCGACGCGGCGAGCAGCTTCCGGGTGTACTCGTGCCGCGGTGCCGTCAGGACTTCGCGCGTGCTGCCGGACTCGACGATCTCGCCGTCGAGCATCACCAGCACGCGCTCGCACACTGTCGCGACCACGGCGAGGTCGTGCGTGATGAACAGCAACGCCGTCTCACGGTCGCGGACGCCGTCGAGAATCAGGTCCAGGATCTGGGCCTGCACGGTGACGTCCAGTGCGGTGGTCGGCTCGTCGCAGATCAGCAGCTTCGGGTCATTGGCCAGCGCCATCGCCAGCACGACCCGCTGCCGCTGGCCGCCGGACAGCTGGTGCGGGTACGCCTTCGCGGTGCCGGGCAGGCCGACGCTGTCGAGCAGCTCGACGGCGGCAGCCCGATGATCACGGCGAGTTCCGTGCACCCGCAAGGGTTCCGCGACCTGCGCACCGACGCGCATCGCGGGGTTGAGCGCGGTCATCGGCTCCTGGAAAACCATGCACATCTCGTTGCCGCGCAGCCGCGAGAGCTCCTTCTCGGACGCCCCCAGTAGCTCGCGCCCGTTCAGCTTCACCGACCCGCTCGGCCGCAACTCGTCTGGCAGCAGGCCCATCACCGACAACGCCGTCAACGACTTCCCGGACCCCGACTCCCCGATCAGCCCGACGCGCTCACCCCTGCCGACCTCGAACGACACGCCCTTGACCAGCGCCTCCACGCCCAGCCCGCGCACCTCAAGCAACGGTCCCTGAAGGCCACCATCACGGCGTTTTACGCCGTGATGGTGGCCTTCAGGGGCAATCGAATCGGGGGTCATGGGCGGGCCGCCAATCGGGGGTCGAGGCGGTCGCGGAGGCCGTCGCCGAGGAGGTTGAAGCCCAGGACCGCGAGGGCGATGGCGATGCCGGGGATCAGCGCGAGGCGCGGGTAGCCGGTCAGGAGTTCCTGCGACTCCTGGAGCATCCGGCCCCACGAGGGCGTCGGCGGCCGGGTGCCGAAGCCCAGGAACGACAGCGCTGCCTCGGCCAGGACGGCGATCGCGAACGACACCGAGGCCTGCACGATCAGCAGCCCGGAGATGTTCGGCAGCACGTGTCGCGCGGCGATGGTCAGCCGCGACCGGCCCGCCGAGCGTGCGGCCAGCACGAACTCGCTGCTCATCACCTGCAACGTCCCCGAGCGGGCGATCCGCGCGAACGACGGGATGGTCGCGATGCCGATCGCGACCATCGCGGTCAGCGTGTCGGCCCCGAACACCGCGCCGAACATGATCGCCAGCAGCAGCGCCGGGAACGCGAGCACGAGGTCGTTGACCCGCATGACGATCTCGCCGAGCCACTTCGGCGCCATCCCGGCGAGGATCCCCAGCGGAGTCCCGATCACGGCCGCTACGCCGACCGCGACCACACCGACGTACAGCGTGCTGCGCGCGCCGACCATGAGCTGACTGGCCAGGTCACGGCCGAACTTGTCGGTGCCGAACGGGTTTTCGACGCTCGGCCCGAGCAGCCGGTGGACCGCGTCGACCTTCACCGGATCGTGTGGTGTCCACAGGAACGACACCACCGCGGCGAGCACGACCAGGCCGACGAGCACCAGCCCGGCCGTCAGGCTCCCGTTGCGGGAGCGAGTGCGCGTAGCCATCACGAGCCCCGCAATCTCGGGTCGAGCACGGTGTAGAGGAGGTCCACCACGAAGTTGACCAGCAGCACCCCGGCCACCAGCACGAGCACGATCCCTTGCACGGTCAGCAGATCCCGCGACGCCACCGAGTCGAGCAGCAGGCTGCCCAGCCCCGGCAGCACGAACACTCGCTCGACCACGACCGCGCCGATCAGCAACGTCGCCAGCTGCAGCCCGAGCACCGTCACGACCGGGACGGCCGCGTTGCGCAGCCCGTGCCGGAACAACGCCTGGAACGGCCGAAGCCCCTTCGACCGCGCTGTGCGCAGGTAGTCCTGGCCGAGGGTGTCGAGCACCGAAGAGCGCACATAACGGGTGAGCACCGCGCCTTGCACCAGCCCGAGCGAAAGCGCCGGAAGGATCAGCCCGCGGACGAAGTCTCCGGCGTCGACATTGGGCGGGGTCCAGCCACCGGACGGCAGCCAGCGCAGGCTCACCGCGAAGATCTGTACCAGGATGATCCCAGCGAGAAACGCGGGAATCGCGACGCCGACCTGGGAAAGCCCGGACACCACCGTCCCGCTCGCCCGGCGGTGGCGCACCGCCGCGAACGTCCCCAGCGGCACCGCGAGCACCAGCGCCACGACCATGCCCGCGCCGACGAGCCAGAGCGTGACACCCAGCCTGTCGAGCAGCTGCGGCCCGATCGCTTCGCGCGTCACGTACGAACGGCCGAAGTCGCCGTGGAAGACGCCGCCGATCCAGTCGAAGTACTGCGTGACCAGCGGCCGGTCGATGCCGAACTCGGTGCGCGTCTTCGCGAGCAGCTCCGGCGTCGCGTTGACGCCCAGCGCGACCTGCGCCGGGTCGCCGGGCAGCACGGCCATGAACAGGAACACGACCACGGACGCGACCACGAGACTGACCAGCAGGATCGCCACCCGCCTGAGCACCTTGACCGTCATCGCGGCGCCAATCCCGTGAAGTCGAAGGACTCGCTGACCTGGTTCTT
This sequence comes from Amycolatopsis sp. H20-H5, assembly GCF_035828755.1. Classification (NCBI taxonomy): domain Bacteria; kingdom Bacillati; phylum Actinomycetota; class Actinomycetes; order Pseudonocardiales; family Pseudonocardiaceae; genus Amycolatopsis; species Amycolatopsis sp. H20-H5. The sequence goes on from NZ_JAYMZS010000113.1 coordinate 19,485, forward strand.
CACGAACCCGGTCACCTTCGCCTTCGCCACGATCACGTTGGGGAACAGGAAGAGCCAGTCCGCGGCGGCATCGGTGTTGAGCTGCTTCGCCACCGCGCGCATGTCCGTCACCTGCTCGGCGGGCGTGCCGCTGTCGGCCGCCGCCAGCTGCCGCTGGACCTGCGGATTGTTGTAGCCCCAGTAGTACTTCGGCTTGCCGAAGGTCGTGATGTCGCGCGCCTCGACGTGCTGGATGATCGACAAGTCGTAGTCGTGATCGGTGAACACCTGCTTGAGCCACACCGCAGGGAAGTCCAGCGGCTCGATGTTCACGCGCACGCCGACGTCGGCAAGCTGCGACGCCACGACCTGCGCGGCCGACACCGCGTACGGCAGGTTCGGAATCCGCAGCCGCAGCGACGGATTCGGCTGCCCGGCCTCGGCGAGCAACGCCTTCGCCTTCGCGGGGTCGTACGGGTAGACGCCGGAAAGGTCCTCGTACCAGGGATCCGTCGGCGGGACCATGCTGCCGATCAGCGTGCCGCGCCCGGCCCACGCCGTGTCCAGCAGGGCTTTCCGGTCGATCGCGTAGGTCAGGGCCTGGCGCACGCGGACGTCGTTCAGCGGCGCGCGGGCGTTGTTGAAGGCCAGCGTGACCTCGCTGTTCGTGGTGCCCTCGATGACGGTGAACCGGTCGTCGCCCTGGAACTGCGGGACCGAGTCGGGCGCGGTGATCGTCGAGATGACGTCGATCCCGTTGGACAGCAACGCGTTGTTCAGCGCGGTCGGGTCCTTGATGTACTTGAGCACCACCGTCGAGTACGCGGGCCTGCGGCCCCAGTAGGCGGGATTTCCCTTGAGCACGATGGAATCCCCGCGCCGCCGCTGGGCGACGACGTACGGCCCGGTGCCGATCGCCTGGTTGGCAAGGTCGGCGATCCCGGTCGGGCTGAACATCGCGCCGAGGCGGCTGGTGAGGCTGAACAGCCAGCCGTTGCTCGGCTTGCTCAGCACGACCCGCGCGTGGTCCGGCGCGACGACGTCCACGTGATCGACGACGTCCATTGTGGACTTGATCGACACCGTCCACGCCGTTTTGACCCGCAGCAGGGAGAACTTGACGTCCTCGGCGGTGAACGGCGCGCCGTTGCCGAACTTCACGCCGGGCTGGAGCTGGAAGTCGTAGGTCCTGCGGTCCGGGCTGATCGTCCACGACTTCGCCAGCAGCGGCACGACCTTGCCGTCCGAGTCGAGCTTCACCAGGCCTTCGTAGACGTTGTAGAGCAGCACCTGCGGGATGGCCACCCCATCCGTGCGGGTGAAGTCGAAGTTCTGCGGCTCGGCGGTGATCCCGACCGAAAGCGTGGTGGGGTCGGTCGACACCGTTGCGCTGGACCCGGCCGAGCAGCCGGACACCACGAGCAGCAGCGCGAGCGCCGCCGTGTGAAGTCGGCCTCTCATTGAGCCTCCCGGGAGGTACACTGGTCTGACCAGTAACCCAGAGGTTCGCACCAGAAGACGCGACGGTCAAGGGGGTGCAACCGAATGAAATTCGAACCGGTGGCCACTGTCCGGGCCTACGAGCGCGTGGTCGAACAGATCGAAGAAGCCGTGTTCAGCGGCCGCTTGAAACCCGGCCAGCGGTTGCCAAGCGAGCGTGAGCTGATGGTCCAGTTCGGCGTCGGCCGCTCGACCGTCCGCGAGGCGCTGCGAGTACTCCAAGCCGCGGAAATGGTCCGTTCGCGGCCGGGTGACCCCCGCGGGCCCGAGATCCTCGCGGCGTCCCCCGCCGCCCTGCACCGGTCGATGCACCGGCTCGCCAAAGCCGACCATCTCGGGCTCGCGGAGCTGCTGCAGTTCCGCATGGTGCTCGACGGCTCGGCGCATCTGCTCGCCGCGCGCCTGCGCACCGAGGACCACCTCGCCACCCTGATCGCCGCGCTCGCCGCGATGCAGGAAGGCGCCGAACTCGGTTACGCGGAGTTCAGCCGCGCCGACGTCGCCTTCCACGAGGCCATCGCCAAGGCCACCGGCAACCCGCTGCTCGTCACGAGCGGTGAGGTCGTGCACGGGGTCGTCCTGGAGCTGATCGAGGACAAGCTGGAGAAGGCCGCCGACCGGACGTCGCTGATGCGCGCCTGGCTCGCCCATCACGAGGACGTCCTGCGCGCGATCCACGACGCCGACGGCCAAGGCGCGTCGCGGCTGGCCAAGCAGGCGCTGTACGACAACTACGCCGAGTACGTCCCGGCCGAGCAGCGACGGCTGCTGGAGCCGTTGCTGGAGCGGACGTAACGGCCCGAACTCGCCCGGCGACTAGCCCCCTACACTCACTCGTATGGGGGATGCGATGACTACATCTCAGCGCAAGGGCGTCGGGCTGGCGCTCTCCGGCGGCGGCTACCGCGCGATGCTGTTCCACACCGGCGCGCTGTGGCGGCTGAACGAGATCGGCTGGCTGTCGAAGATCACCACGTTCTCCAGCGTGTCCGGCGGGTCCATCGTGGCCGGGATCCTCGCGCACGCCTGGAAGAACCTCGACTTCGACGAGCACGGCGTCGCGACGAACCTCGGCGAGCAGGTGGTCGAGCCGATCCGCGTGCTGGCCAGTACGAATCTCGACGTCCCGGTCACGCTGCGCGCGATGGTCAAACCGTGGCGCAGCGCGGGCGAGGAGCTCGCGAAGGCGTACGCCAAGCACCTGTTCGGCAAGTGCCGCCTCGACGAGCTCGACCCGGCCGGGCCGCAGTTCGTGTTCACCGCGACGAACCTGCAGGACGGCGCGCTGTGGTGGTTCTTCCGGCAGCAGGGCCCGCACGGGCGGATCCCCCTCGCGACCGCGGTGGCCGCGTCCTCGGCGTTCCCGCCGATGCTCTCCCCGGTGCTGATCACGGACCCCGCCGCGAACGACGGCCGCAAGATCGTGCTCAGCGACGCCGGGGTGTATGACAACCTCGGCCTCGACCCGGTCGAGGGCCACTGCGCGACGGTGCTGGTCAGCGACGCGGGCAAGCGGATGCGCCCGGCCAGGGACGTCAAACGGGACTGGCCGCGGCAACTGCTGCGAGTGCTGGACGTGATCGACAACCAGGTCCGCGAGCTCCGCACGGGCTCCCTGCTCAAGTCCTATGTGGACAAGAGCTTCGCCGGGACGTACTGGAGCAGCTACAGCGACGTCGCGAACTTCGAGCTGCCCGACGCGCTGCCCGCCCCGGTCGAGCTGACGCACGCGCTGGCGCAGACGTCGACCAGGCTGACGAAAACCCCGGAAGTCGTGCAGGAGCGGCTGATCAACTGGGGGTACGCGGCGAGCGACGCCGGGATGCGCCGCTGGGTCGATCACGACGCCCCGGCGCCGTCCGGTTTCCCGTACCCGGAATCCGGACTCGGCTGAAACACGAAACCGCCCCGGCCAGGACGGCCGGGGCGGTTCGCGGGACCTGCTACGCCTGCACGAGATTCGCGTAGACGACGATGTTGTCCTTGTAGCTGTGCTCTTCGTGATCGAAGGCGCCACCACAGGTGATCAGCCGCAGCTGCGGCTTGTCGGTGTTGCCGAAGACCGCGTCCTGCGGGAACTGGTCCTTGGGGACCTGGTCCTTGTGGTCGACGACGAACTTCAGCTTCTTGCCGTCACTCCGGTCGATGAACACCTCGTCGCCCGGGTTGACGTCCTTGAGCTTGTAGAAGATCCCGGGCTGCTTGTTGCCGTCGACGTGGCCCAGCACGATCGCCGGCCCGACGTCGCCGGGCACCGGGCCGAGCCGGTACCAAGCGGCCTGCATCGGCTTCTTCACCGAAGGCGTGGCGATCTTGCCGTGGATGTCGAGCGCCACCGTGATGAGGCTCGACTCGGCGCCGATCTTGGGGATGCTCACCGAAAGGGGCTTGAGCCCGGCGAACGGCTTGGTGACCGGAACGGAGGTCTGGCCCGGCGCCGCGGCGGGCGCCGGGGAGTCGCCGGACGACCCGCACCCGGTCAGTACCAGTGAGAGGAGCAGGGCGGCCGCGAACGCGCGGCCACCCCGCCCAGCCTTCTCAGTCATGTGCTCAGGCCTGAGCCATGCCACCGAAGCCGGTCGCGATGCCGCCCTTGGGCGCGATCTTGACCTGCTTGGGCTTGGTCACCTTGTCCGGGGTGCCGGGGGTGCCCGGGGTGCCGGCGCCGCCACCGGGGGCGGCTTCCAGCTCGACGTCACCCTGGCCGGCGACGCCGCCACAGGTCCAGGTCACCGTGCTCTTGACGTCGGTGAAACCGGCCTTGCGAGTGGCGTTGAAGCCCCAGAAACGGCCGTCGGTCTCGTCCTGGATGGCGTCCTGCTCGATGTCCAGAGCCGGCGACACGACGTTGGTCGGCGCGCCAGCGAGACAGGAGATGACGACGAACGCCTCACCGGTCGAGACCGCGTAGCCCGCGCCGATGTTGTCGACGTACGGGTCCTCGGGCGGCGTGGTCGGCTCGCTCGACTTGGGGGGCTCGGACGAAGAGCTCGGGGACGTCTCCGACGGCTTCGTCGCGGGCGGCGTGCCAGGGTCGGTCGTGCCGGGGGCACTGGAGGTCGGGGCCGGGCTCTCCGAGGTCGGCGTCTCGACCGGCGTGGTGGTCCCCGTGGGGGGCGTGCCCGGGTCAGGCGTGGTGGTCGGCGTCTCCACCGGCGGCGGCGTGACCGCGGTGGTCGCCGGGTCGTCCTGCGCCATGGCGGTGGGCGACACGGCGAGCGTGATCAGAGCGCCGACGAGCACGGCGCCCGCGAGACGACCCATGGTCTTCTTCAACTTGTTCTCCCAGTAAAGAAATCATGCGCAAACGCTCAGTGACCCCCACCGAACGCGCCACCCCAAGGGGGATCCCACGAAAGGGTGACAAGGGCGATCATGCCGCATGATTGACTCCGGAGAGAAACCAAAAATGGGTGATGAGAACCACGCGGAAAACAGGTAACGAAGCCGACATCCGAACCGATACTTCAGGCCGAGCGTGGTGTTACCGCCGACGGCTTCAGGTCCCGCGTACTGAACCGTAACATTGTCGGGCACATTGCCGGGCCCGAAATGCCTGCTGAGCGAGCACAACCTTTTCGATCGGCTCGCTGGAGGTCAGTTTTCCGATCATAGCCCTGATTCTGCAGAATCCAAGGTCTACAAGCGACGGTTTCCGCAGTCGAAGACGTCCATCAACGTGAGATCAGCGCGCGAGAAAACAATTAACCAACTAGGGAAACCAATTCCGCCCGGCTGACTGTTCAGCCGAGCGCCCCGGCCAGGTCTCGCCACAGGTCTTCGGGGTCTTCGAGGCCGACGCTGAACCGGATCAGCCCGGCCGGGACGTGCTCGTCGCCCGGCAGCCAGGCGCGGCGCTCGACGAGGCTTTCGACCCCACCGAGGCTCGTCGCGGAACGGATCAGCTGAAGCGACGCGCACACCTTGTCGGCGGCCTCGGCGTCCGGCAGCTCGAAGGCGACCATCATCCCCGAACCGGGGTACCGCACCAGTGTCACCGCCGGGTGCTCCGAAAGCCTCGACGCGAGCAGCGCCGCTGTGCGCGACTGCTCGGCCAGCCGCACCGGCAACGTCCGCAGGCCACGCAACGCGAGCCAGGACTCCAGCACCCCGGGCGTCGCGCCGACGCGGGTCCGGGCGGCCCGCAGCTCCCGCGCGACCTCCTCGTCGGCCGCGACCGTCAGGCCGAGCAGCAGGTCGCTGTGGCCGCCGATCATCTTCGTCGCACTGTGCACCACGATGTCGGCGCCGAGCGCGAGCGGCCGCTGCCCGAGCGGCGTCGAGAACGTGTTGTCCACCGCGACCCGGCCGGTCGCCGCGGCGGCGATCTTCCCGATCTCCATCACGTCGAGCGTCGGGTTGGTCGGCGACTCCAGCCACAGCAGGTCCGCCACCTCGGCCGCGGCCAGCCACGCGGCGGTGTTCGTCGGCGCGATCTCGGTGACGACCAGCCGCCCGCTGCGGTGGGCGTGGGCGAGCAGGCCGCGGGAGCCGTTGTAGCTGAACGTCGGCACCGCGACCTTGGCGCCCACCGGCAGCAGGTCGACGACCGCGCTGAGCGTCGCCATCCCGGAGGCGAACGCGGTGGCGTGCCCGCCTTCGAGCGCGCCGATCGCCTCCTCCAGCGCTTCCCACGTCGGGTTCCCGTCGCCGCGGGCGTACGCGCGGTCGGCGCCCGCACCGAAGGCGCTCGCGGGCACGATCGGTGCGTTCATCGGTTCGCCGGGGCCCTGCGGGCGGCCCGCGGCGATCGCCAGCGTGCGGGGTGACCAGTCGTTTACGTCCACTCGCTCAAGGTAGCCGTCGATCAGCGTTTGAGCACACCTGCTGTGGCGGCGAGCTCACCGGCGACCTGCGGGTCGGCGAGCGGAACTCCGGCCGTCGACGGGGTCTTGACCAGCGCCTTCTTCCCGTTGAGCTGGTGCTGAATGATGCTCGCGACCCCCATCATCCCCGACTTGTTCGGGTGGTACGGGAACGCCGCGAACAGGTTGAGGTCCTTGCCCTGGATCCACGCCGCACCACCGGTGGCGCAAGCGTCGTGCCCGAGCGACGGGGTGAAAGTGTCGACGTAGGTCGTCTTGCCGTCCGCCTTCGCGGCGTCGGCCAGCGCCTTGTTCAGCGCTTGCTCGACGCTGTCGACCCACCGGATGTCCCCGTCGGCGAACGGCAGGACGTCCGGGCAGTAGCCGGTGGCGGGCACGATCCGCGGGTAGCCGATGAGCAGCACCTTCGCGTGGGGCGAGCGCTGGTGGACCCCGCGCAGCATCTCGGTGACGCTGGCCTGGGTGGTGACGAGCCGCCGCTTCATCGTGTCGACGCCACCGACGGTGAACGAGTCCCGGCACGGCGAGCCCGTCGGATCCTTGGCGGTGAACTTCGGGCAGTCGCCCACCAGCGTGCCGAACACGCTGGAGTCGTTCCCGCCGATCCCGATGGTCACCAGGTCGGTGTCGGACTTCAGCGCGGTGAACTGCGGCGCCGCCTGCCACAGTGGGATCGACTGCGGCTTCGTCATGTTCGTGGTGTCGGCCGAGCTGCAGCTGACGTCGGTGTAGTCGTCGATGCCGAGGTTCGACGCCAGCCACGCCGGATAGTTGCTGGTGGAGCGGAAGCAGGTCAGCGGGTCGAGCCGCTGGAACGGGATCAGCGGCCCGGCCGTGTACGAGTCGCCGAGCGCGACGTAGTGGCTGTAGTGCGCGGGGGTGGCCGAAGCGACGCCGGGGACGGCGAGCATCGCCGTCCCTGCCAGCACCAATGCCAGTTTCCGTCGGAACAAGGGACTTCTCCTCTAGTGGTCGGCTACCGCAACTCGTCGACGAGTCGTGGTCTCTCGCGCGCAAAACACCACGACTCGTCGACGAGTTGCGGATCGACGTTCTTCGTGCGACACAGCATCAGCTAACCCGCTTTCGGTCAGCTCACGCCTCAGCTGTCGCAACCCCGGCCAAGCCAGCCACAGCTGACGACGTCCCCGCCCACCCAGCCACGGCTAACGCGACCCAAGTCCCTTAATCCCTTGGAGTCGCGCGCCTTTTGGCCGACAGGCCCCGGACTCGCGATGGCAGGGCGCCTCAGCACCAGACGCGACTGACACACCTGGTCACGCCCTGGCAGCGCGAGTCCGGAAAGCGCGATAAATCACCTGTGCGCCGGGAACTCGACGACCTGCTGGAACGTCGGGCGGTTCTGCGTGCTGATCTTGTCCTGCGTGATCCCGCCGAGCGCCCGCTGGATCACCGTGTCGGCACACCACTGGTCGCCCGCCGAGCAGTCCGCGTCGCCGGGGTAGACGGTGTTCGCGGGCTGTGCGGCGGCCTGCGTCAGCGAGTCGACGAGCGCCTGACGGCAGGTGGTGACGTTGCCGCCGCCGCAGAAGGTCGCGCCGAGCGGGCCCGCCACCGGCTGGCCGAGGACCGTGCGGAGGTCCTTGCTCGCGTAGCCCCACCAGCCGTGCTGGTAGGAGGAGCCCTGGTGCGGCTGGCCGACGTGCTTGCCCGGCGTCTCGTTCTGGAACCCGGACGGGCTTTCGTTGATCTGCAGCACGTTGACCATCGCCGCGAACCCGGCGTCGCCCATGCCCGGCTTGAACTCGGCGGCCATCAGCAGCGGCCACCAGGCGTCCATGATCCGGATCGCGTCGGCGTCGGTGTAGGCCTTGCTGCCCGGGGTGGTTTCGACGCGCTGGTGCCCGCGGTTCAGCCACGTCTTCAGCTTCGCCTCGGCGTCGGCGGCCGGACCGGTCGTCGGCGCCTTGTCGAGCACCTGCAGCAACAGGGGCAGCACCTTCTCCGCCCGCAGATCGGCGAGCGCCGCGTCCTCCATCGCCTGGGTGAGGTTCACCCTGGTGACCTTGGTGCCGCTGGAAAGCAGCGCCTTGACGCGGGAGTCGAGCAGGTCAGCGCGGTGCACGGCCGACTTGTCCGCGCCTCCGGAGGCGTAGCCGTTCGCTTGCGCGTTGTTCCAGCTGATGTAGTAGTCCTGGTTCACCGACTGCGGATGCTGCGCGGGCGGGGTGTAGTCCGCCTTGTTCCCGGCCGGGTTCCAGCCCTGCCAGTCGTAGCCCCGATCGGCCCACACCGGCATCGTCGGGTCCACAGTGGACTTGCGGACCGGGTTGGCGCCGGAGTTGAAGTACGCGATGTCCTTGGAGTCGGCGTAGAACCAGTTGAAGGTGAAGTTGACGTCCTGGGCCGCGCGCTGGAAATCCTGCGCCGAATGGATGAACGACGGGTCGTTGAACTCCTGGAAGCCGATCAGCGAGTCGACCTCGTGGAAGAACGAGGACCGCAGGGTCGTGTAGGCGACGGGCTTGCCGCCGACCAGCGCGCGGCTGGTCACCGGCCCGTACTTCGTCCGGTAGCTGCGCAGCGTGTACGAGCCGGCGGCCGTGCCATCGGCGACCGTGGGCGACCAGGAGTTCTTGCGCTCCACGGTGTCCATCGGCAGGCACTGGCCACGGTAGCGGTAGTAGTTCGACTCCTTGGTCGCCGCCTTGCCGCTCGGGTCGCACAGTTCGAGGGCGTAAGTGTCGATGATGTCCTGCGCCGCCGTCGTCGCGCTCCAGGCGTAGTCCTGCCCGCGGCCGAGCAGCACGTACATCCCGATCCCGGCGAACGACGCGCCGCGCGCGCTGATCCCCGGCCCCTGGAGTTCCTGCAGCATCAGCAGCTGCGGCGCGAAGTACCCGGTCTGCGGGCCGAACACGGCCACCGGGTGCCCGCTGGCGGTCTTCGAACCGGAAACCACGAGCGCGTTCGACATCCCGTGCTTCTCGCTCAGCATGTTGCCGGGCAGCACCCCGTCGTCGAACATGCCGCGCGCGGGCTCCTGGTTCTTCGGCGCGGCGACGTCGACCTTGGCCGCGTTCGCGGTGGACGCCGAAGCGTT
>NZ_JAYMZS010000114.1:0-28434 GCF_035828755.1 Amycolatopsis sp. H20-H5
GTACGACCGGGCGAGCGCCCTGGCCGAGACGGTCCCGCGGCGGCTCATTTGCGGTCCTGGGGCGAGTCGACGACCACGGACACCTTGGGCTTGCGCGCCAGCGGCACGTCGTCGAGCAGGGCGGACACGGTTTCCAGCAGCCGCGGCCGCAGCTCGGCCTCGGTCTCCCGCCTGCTGGTCGCCCGCACCCGCACCCGCTTGGCGCTGGCGGTGACCGACGCGCTGCGCACGTTGTCCTGCGCCCGCACCGCGATCCCGACCAGGCGGGCCAGCGAACGCGGAGTGGTGGTGAAGCTGACCTCGGTCGCGGGGTCGTGCAGCCGCACCGTGCGACGGCTCGCCGACAGGGCCAGCAGCATCAGCACCAGCCCGGCGACCGCGGCGACCGCGGCGACCAGCCGGACGGCGAACGAGTCCCAGCCCACTGCGCCCAGCGTCGCCCGCCAGGACGGCCACGGCACCAGCAACGGCCCCGAAGCGGGCCGCCACCAGTGCCAGCCGACCTCGATCGCGAGCAGCACCCCGGCCCCGGCCACGGCGAGCGCCAGCAGCACGGAGAGCAGACGGACGAATACACGCACTCTGGTTACCTTCTTCTTCTGTTCTCGGCGCGGGTGCTCAGCGCACCCGCGGCCGGACGTCCGGCAGCAGCGCCGACACGGTGACCGCGAGCGAGCGCACCTGGTAGGAGGTGAGCCGCTCGACCTCCTCGGTGACGCCCGTCCGCACCTGCCCGACCACCGCCCGTACCGGCGCCGGGTACCGCAGCGCGACGTCGAGCGCCAGGTCGACGTCGTTGTCGTCGCCGCCCACCTTCACGCTCGCGCCCTGGCTCCCGATGCCCAGCCCGGCGACCTTCCGCTCGGCCAGCACCGTGCCGGGGACCTGGTCGGCCGCGTGCTGCGCGACCTTGCGCACCACCGTGTGGGCGATGCTCAGCGTGCCGCGCTCCCCGGCTTCGGCGAGTTCCGGGCCGGGCTCGGTCATTGGTCCCTGCCCTTGCCGAACAGCTCGCCGACGTCGAGCTTGCCGTCGAGCACCCGGCCGACGACGAGGCCGATCACCCCCAGCACCAGGGTGATCAGGAAAGCGGTGAAGCCCTGCGTGGCGGCGAGGCCGAGGATGAGCCCCGAGATGATCCCGGTCTGCGTTGCGGTCAACGTGGTCTCCTGGTTCGGCTGGCGGAACAACGGGCTAACGGACGCGCGGGGGACGGCGGCGCCGCCGCCGCCACTCCCGCACCCTGGCGACGCCCTTGGGGTTCACGACGAAGCTCACCGGGGCGTCGTAGCGGTGGTCGGCGTAGCTGCCTGAGTCCTCGGCCATCTCCCTGGCCACCTCTCTGGCAGCGGCATCCCCGATGACGCCGAGCCTGCGGAACTCGGCGAGCCCGGCCATGAACTCGTCCGGGTCGCCGCCGACGTCGGGATGGTGACCGCGCACGAAAGCACGGAAGGCCGCACGCGAGGTGCCGCCTTCCGCGTCGTCGCTCGCGCTGTCTCCCGCGCTCACGTCACCCGCTTCCCGCCTCCACGGCGACTGCAGTTTCTTCTGTGTCTTCGGGGCTGCCCGGGGCCACGATGTCGGTCACGGTCACGTCCACCCGGACGTCACCCGCGATCGCCCGGACGACGGACCGCAGCTGGGCGGTCACCTCGGGCAGCGGCTGGCCCAGGGTGAGCACGACCGAGAGCTCCACGGCCCCATCCTCGTCCGGCTGGCGCACGCCCACCACCCGGTGTCCCGGCAGATGGGTGGCGACGACGCCGAGCGCGCCGCCGTCGAGCCTGGCCACGGACGGGTGAGCGAGGACGGCGGCGGCGATCGTGTCCGCCTGCGCCGGTCCGGCCGGGGCGCTCATTCGACGCGCGAGGTCCCGGGCTCGCCGTCCTCGTCGGGCAGGTGGATGTCGTTGACCGCGATGTTGACCTCGATCACCTGCAGTCCGGTGATCTGCTCGACCGCGGTGATCACGTTGCGGCGGACCGATCGTGCGACGTCGACGATGCGCGCGCCGTACTCGACGACGACGTCGAGGTCGACCGCGACCTGCTTCTCGCCGACCTCGACCGAGACCCCTGAAGTGGTGACCGTGCCGGAGCCTGGGATGCGCTCCTTGAGCGCGCCGAACGCGCGGGAGACGCCGCCGCCGAGCGCGAACACCCCGGAGACCTCGCGGGTCGCGATGCCCGCCACCTTCTGGACGACCACCGAGGCGATCGTGGTCCTGCCCGCACTGCCGTCCACGTTGAGCTCGGACACCGCGCTCGTTCTGGTCGGCGTGGGGCTCTCGGTCCTGTCCGCGCTGGGGTGCGCCATGAAGCTCGCTCCTTGTCCGCCGGTCACCGCGACGCCGGGATTGGCGCGCGGGTGCTTCGTACCGTCTCACTGTCTCGTAGATGCCCGTGCCCCGCCCCATCTCACGCAGGGTCCCCCGTTCGGGTGAGTCTCACCGCGGGTGGACGTCGACCACGTGGACGCTCACGGGCGGCGGCGGCGCCCCGAGCTGGTCGGCCAGCGCGGCCGTCAGCTGCCGCCTCAGAGCGTCGGCCGCCGCGCCCGCCGAAACGCCGAAACGGACCGTGACCAGCACCTCGAGCGCGCCGGACTCCATCGCGACGGCCGAGACGTGCACCCCGCCGGCCGCCAAGGCGAACTCCTTGGCGAGCTTGCGGGCGAGGACGGCGACCACCCGTTCGGTGACGGTCAGGCTGCCTCCCTCGAACGGGAGCTCCAGCGGCCGCGTGGTGAGCCGTCCCCGGATCCCGCCGACCGAGCGCAGCACGCGCCCGACCAGTCCCGGCGGGGTCGGCACCCGGACCCGTGCCGCGGCGCGGACCTGTTCCCATCTGGGATCGGCCAGTGGATCGGCGAGGGAATCGGCGAGGGAATCGGAGACTGGATCGGCGAGGGGATCGTCGCTCGTGCTCATCGCTGCTCCCTGAGTTTGGCGAGCAGCGCCACCCTGGCCCGGTGCAGCCGTGACCGCAAGGCGGGCACGCTCACCTCGAGCACCTCGGCGACCTCCTCGTAGCTCAGTCCTTCCAGCTCACGCAGCACGAGTGGAACCCGTTGCGACACCTCGAGCCCGGCGATCGCCCGCAGCACGGCGTCGACCTGTTCGGCGCGCACCACCTGGCCCTCCGGGCTCGCCTGCGCGGCCGCGAGCAGGGCACCGTCGAGCGGCGACCGGCCGTACTCCTCGCCACCGGGCCGGACGTCGTCCAGCGACACCGTGGGCCGCCGCCGCCGCACGTGGGCGAGCGCGCCGTTCGTGACCACCCGGTAGAGCCAGGTCGAGACCGCTGACTCGTGCCGGAACCCGGCCAGCGCCCGCCACGACGAGAGCCAGGCCTCCTGCACGACGTCCTCGGCCTCGGCGGCGCTGCCGGTGATGCGCAGCGCGACGCGGTACATCTTCGGCGTGTGCTGGCGGACGAGCGCGTCGAAGGCGCTGTGGTCGCCCCCCGCGGCGCGGGCGAGCAGCTTGCCGTCCCGCGCGGCCGCGTCTCTCGACGCGGTGGCGCGGGCTGTGGGGTCCGGGGCGTCGTCCATCAGCCACTGCTCCGGCGATAACGCAGCATGGTGAAGCTGTCTTCGAGCAGGATCGAGGCCAGGTCCAGCCGCCGGGGCGCCGCCGACGCCGTCCCGTGCGCGATCCGGCCGGCCCCGGCGCCGGCCAGCAGCGGCCCGACGGTCAGGCACAGCTGGTCCACCAGGTCCGCCGCGATCAGGTCGGCGAACAGGCTGGGCCCGCCCTCGCAGTCGACCCGGCGCAGCCCGCGCGCGGCCAGCTGGGCGAGCGCGCCGGGCAGGTCCACCTGGTCGCGTCCGGCGATGACGAGCTCGGCGCCCGCCTCGGCCAGCGCCGCCTTCCGTTCCGCCGGCGCGTCTTCGGTGGTGATGATCAGCGCCGGGGCCTTCGTGTCGGTGAACAGCGGGCCCGCCGGGTCCAGCTGCGCGGAGCGGGTGACGACGGCGATCGGCGGCGTCGCGGAGAGGCCGAGGCGCGCACGGCGTTCGGCGCGGGCGCCGGAGGTCCGCACGCCGCCGTAGCCCTCGGCGCGCGCGGTGCCCGCGCCCACCAGTATCACGTCCGCGAGATCGCGCCCCAGCAGGAAGATCCGTTTGTCCGCGGGATGGGACAGGCCCTCGGACAGGTCGTCCAGCGACATCGCGCCGTCCGCCGACGCGACGAAGTTGACCTGCACCCAGGCCCGGTCGAGGTCGCCGGGGTAGGCGTAGATCCGTTCGAGGTCGCCGTCCGAAACCGGGCCGGCGCTCGAAGGTGGTGTTGGCCACAGGCTCTGCACGGACCTATCCCAACACGCCGGGAAAGGCGTGCCCGACCGGGGGATAGCCGTGGATCGGGGAGGTCAGGACCGCCGTGGCGGCCCGGATACCCTCTGGACCCATGCCCGCTGCGCACCTGACCGACCGCCGCCCCGAGATCGGCGCCGATGAGCTGGTCACCGCGTTGGTGCCGCCGCCGCGGTTCGACGCGGTCCGCTTCTCCACCTACGTGCCCAACCCCGAAGAACCCAGCCAGGCCGCCGCGGTCGACGGCTGCGCGGCCTTTGCCGAACGTGTGGGCGAACGCGCCGCGAAGAAACCGAAGTCGAGGTTGCGGGCCTTGTTCGGCGGCGATTCCGTGCCCGCCGGGCCGATGGGGCTCTATCTCGACGGCGGGTTCGGCGTCGGCAAGACCCACCTGCTGGCTTCGACCTGGCACGCGGGGCCCTCGCCCAAGGCGTACGGCACCTTCGTCGAGCTGACGCACCTGGTCGGCGCGCTCGGCTTCCCCGAGGCGGTGCGGCGGCTGTCCGAGCACCGGCTGCTGGCGATCGACGAGTTCGAGCTCGACGACCCCGGCGACACGATGCTGGTCGGCCGGTTGCTGCGCGAGCTCACCGAGGCGGGCGTGTTCGTCGCGGCGACGTCGAACACGCTGCCGGACAAGCTGGGCGAGGGCCGGTTCGCGGCCGAGGACTTCCTGCGGGAGATCCAGTCGCTGTCACAGCGGTTCGCCGTGGTGCGCGTCGACGGGCCCGACTACCGTCACCGCGGCCTGCCCGACGCGCCGCCGCCGGTGAGCGCCGAGGAGCTCGAGGCCTCCGCCGCCGCGCACGAGGGGGCCACAGTGGACGATTTCGGCGCGCTGTGCGACCACCTGGCGAGCCTGCACCCGTCGCGCTACGGCCGCCTGCTCGACGGCGTCACGCGGGTGCACCTGCGCGATGTCCGGCCCGCGCCGGACCAGACCGTCGGCCTGCGGCTGGTCGCTTTCGCCGACCGGCTCTACGACCGGGCCATCCCGGTGGTGGTCTCGGGTGAGCCGCTGACCTCGTTGTTCACCGAGGAGATGGTGAGCGGCGGCTACCGCAAGAAGTACCTGCGCGCGGTCAGCAGGCTGACCGCGCTGGCGCGGGACTCGGTGCGACCGGCCGCAGAACCAGCCGGAAGCTGAGCACCACCGCCACCGCGAACAGGGTGCCGCCGACGATGTCGGTGAAGTAGTGGTAGCCGAGCCCGACCATGCCGATCGTGGCGCAGAGCAGCGCCACCGCGGCGAGCACCGCGCTCGACACCCGCTGCGCGCCCGGCCTGGCCAGCACCACCAGCACGGCCAGCGTCGAGACCAGGCTGACCGTGTGCCCGCTGGGATAGGCAAGCCCGAGCTCGGTGTACCGGCCGAACAGCGGTTTGAGTAGCCAGGTGTTGACCGCCACGGCCACCGACGGCGCGGCGACCGTGAGCAGGGCGTCGGCGCGTCGGCGCGTCAGCAGGCAGGCAAGCGCGACCAGCGCGAGCACCGGGATCAGCACGTACGGCTCGGTGGGCAGGTCCAGCGCTCGCAGGACCCCGGTGTGCGCCCCGAGCCGCTGGTGCACCGCGTCGGCGACGGCGGCGTCGAGGGTGCTGGGGGAGTGCTCGCCCGCGAAGACGACGCCGAGCACGGCCGTCGCGACCGCGCAGCCCGCCGCGAGCACGGCTGTCGGTCGATGCACGGTGCCGAGCCTACAACGGTGGTTCGTGGCCCGCCGCCACGTTCTCGGCCACCCTGGAGGGGGCACGGTCACCGGAAACGAGGAGGACGTTCATGCGGATCACGGTCGTCGGCGGCGGGATCGTCGGGCTGAGCTGCGCGCACCGGCTCGCGGAGGCGGGCCACGAGGTCGGCGTCGTCGCCGCGGGCAAGCCGGAGGACTCGACCTCGGCGATCGCGGGCGGGCTGATCTACCCGCCGGGCACGCAGCCCGCCGACCGCGTGGCGCGCTGGACCGTGGCCGGGGTCGCGCAGTTCCGGCGGCTCGGCGCGCCCGGCGTCCGCATGGTGCGGGGACGGCTCGTGCTGCCCGAGCAGACGCCGGAGCCCGCCTGGGCGGCCGCGATGGAGGACGTCGTCGTGTCGGGGCCCGCGCTGGAGTTCACCACCGCGCTGGTCGACACGCCGGTGTATCTCGCGTGGCTGGCCGGACGGGTGGCCGCGCTGGGCGTCCGCACCGAGTACCGCACTCTGTCGTCGCTGGGCGAGGTGGACGCCGAACTGGTGGTCAACGCGGCCGGGCTCGGCGGGGGAGCGCTCGCCGGTGACGACTCGGTCGTCCCGGTCGGTGGCCAGGTCGTCCACCTCGCGGACCCCGGGCTCACCGAATGGGTGGTGCACGAAACGGACTCCGCGGTGACCTACGTGATCCCGCACGGCAGGCACGTCGTCTGCGGCGGGACCGAGGAGGAAGGGCGCATCGGGGTTGAACCGGACGCCGCGGTGGCCGCGGACATCGTGGCGCGCTGCCGCGCATTGGTCCCGGCACTGGCCGGTGCCCGGGTGCTGGGGACGAAGGTCGGCCTGCGGCCGCACCGGCCGCAGGTCCGGCTCGATCGTGTTGGTGATGTCGTCCACTGTTACGGCCACGGCGGCGCCGGGATCACCCTTTCCTGGGGGTGTGCTGATGAAGTGGCCGCTTTGGCTGGGAGTTAGTTTGGTGTCTTGGGTTTCAAGCGGCGGCTTCGCCGTGGCGTGGGGGATCAGCGCTCCTGTGGTCGGGTGCCGTTGGTGTTGGCAGCGCTGATCCCCCACGCAGCGGGTTCCCCTGGTGCTGTTGGGTTTCTGGTCACTTTGTCCTTTGTGGACTTTTGGTGGATTTCACCCGATAGGGCGGTGATCTCGAACACTTGTTTGGCTGTTTTCGGATATTATGGACCTATGACCACTCCTCCTCTTGTCTTTGATGACCTCGCCGAACTCAACGACATCGACACCGCTATCGCGCAGCTGCAAGGGAAACGCGTCACTGTGGTCGCTCGGATCGTCGAACGTGGTGGTTCCCGGCGGTCCGTCACCGCTGAGATCGCACTCGAACGGTCCATCTCCCAGCATCACGCCGCCGCCGACATCACCCGCGCCATCGCCCTCACCACCAGACTTCCCCACACCCTCGCCGCGTTGAAGCGGGGTGACATCGATCTGTACAAAGCATCCAAAGTGGTTGACCCGACGTTGATCCTGTCCGACGATCTTGCCCGGCAGGTCGATGAAGTCATGGCCACCCGGCTCGCAGGCAAGGACCCGAGTTCGATCCGCGCCGCCGTCAACCGGGTCATCCAGAAACTCGATCCTGACGGCTATAAAGACAGAGCCCAGGCACGAAGACGCGAACGACACATCGCACTCATTCACCAAGACGAGACCATGGCCACCTTGACCGCAGACCTGCCCGTTGAGCAGGCCAGCGCTATCTACACCTCGGTTGACCGCGCCGCCCGAGCCTTGCGCCGCGCCGACAAGACCCGCACTCTCGAACAGTTACGCGCCGATGTCTTCGCAGACCGGCTGCTCGCCGCACGCGACGGCGACTCCTCCGTCAAAGCCGATATTCATGTGTATGTCGACCTGTTGACGTTGGTCGGGTTGAACGAAGAACCCGCCGAACTCGCTGGCTACGGCGCGATCCCCGCCTGGCTCGCCCGGCAGATCGCGACCGAACCCAAGTCCACCTGGAACCGGTTGATCACCGATCCCGACAACGGGCAACTGTTGAGTGTCGGCCGTGACAAATACCGGCCCCCAGCCGACCTCGACGCGTTCATCCGCGTCCGCGACCGGGAGTGCCGCACCAACGGCTGCCACCGACCGTCCCACTTCTGCGATGTCGACCACACGACCCCGTGGGCCTCGGACGGCGAAACCTCCGACACCAACCTCACCGGCGAATGCTTGAGCCACAACCTGGTCAAGGAAGAACCTGGCTGGAACTACACCACCGCCCCCGACGGCACCTTGACCATCACCACCCCGTCCGGTCGCAAACACATCAGCCCGCCACCCGCCTTCCACGAACCCCGAACCCAACCCACCGACGACGCCCCGCCGTTCTGACCACAACGGACAGTCAAAAAATTCCAGCCCTAACAAGGAAAGGAACTAAGCATGTTGCCAGAAGTTGTGTCTGTAACTCGTGCGAGTCCTGTGGAACGTGAAGAGTCTCGTCAGGTTGGATCCGGTTACCACACCTGGACCGACCTGACGAGGCCTCAACAAGGATGCGCCCGGCGCACATCTACGCCAACCTGACTCCCGCACAGTGCCACGAGATAATCACGGCCCTGCATGGTCACTGGCGGATCACGACCCGTGCCGTCATGATTCTGCTGTCCGCGACCGGGATGACCGCCAGCGAAGTCGCGGACCTGCTGCACTACAACCCCGCCACCGTGCGCCGATGGATCGACCGCCACGCCCGGGAAGGCCTGACCGGGCTTCCCGACCGGCCCCGCAGCGGACGCCCACGGCTGGGCAGCCCACGTCTGGGACAACGGATCCGCACCCTGCTGGGCACCCCGAAAGCCTGGACCACCGCCAGAATCTGGCGAGCGACCGGGCGCCCGCGATGAGCCCGCGCACCATGTACCGGCGCATCCGCGAGGAAGCCACCTGGCGCAGGCCCCGCCTGATCGCCAAGGGCGACCCTGACCAAGACACCACCTGCACAGACATCCGCGCCCGCATCGCCGCGCTGCCCACCGGCTCGGTCGTACTCGCCGAAGACGAAACCCACCTCGACCTGCTCGCCAGAATCCGGGCCTGCTGGCAACCCATCGGCCAGCGCTACCACGTACTCACCCCCGGCTCGAACAAACGCCGCACCCTGCACGGCGCGGTCAACCTCGTCACCGGCGCCTGGCACTACCACGTATCGGTGAAAAACGTCTCGGTCGTGTTCTGCTACTTCCTCGAACAACTACTCACCGCCTACCCCGACGCACCAGTCATAGCCGTGCTCTGCGACAACGGCACCACCCACCACAGCGGCATCACCCAACACTGGCCCGAAGCCCACCCACGCCCGCAGGTCATCGAAGGCGCCAAATACAGCCCCCAGGACAACCCCGTCGAACGAACCTGGGCCGTACTCAACAACGCATCGCCAACACCGCACCAACAACCATGGCCGACCGAGTCCGCCAAGCCCATACCTTTTTTCGCGACCACACACCCGACCAGATGCTCACCACCACCGCCCCCTGGACCTCACCCTGGCTACCCGACAATTACGGACAAGACTTCCAGCCCTAACAAGGAAGGGAACTAGCTGGAGCGACCTCCTTCCAACGCCAGCGCGTCACGTTTTCCCCTTCCTGTACTGGAAACGGAAAGTCGGGACGAGGTGATGCCGCGCGGTAGACCGTCGTGCGCTTGATCTGGCCGCTGAGGAGTGGGTTCGGCTGGAAGCGTTGCTGCCGGGTGGGTTGATCAACGGGGGTGTTCTGGCGGACCCGGTGTGCCTTGTCGTGGCCGGACATACCGCCGGGCTACAACCGGTATAGTCGTGGTCGGGCGACCTGACGTGGGAGCGGATCCTCAAAGAAGTCGGCCGCCAGACCGTGTCAGGAGTCGCCGACGCCGACAACGGGCAACTGCTCAGCGTCGGCCGAGGCAGTTACCGGCTCCCAGCAGACTTCGAGGCCTTCATGCGCTTACGAGTCCGGGAATGCCGCACCAACGGCTGCCACCGACCATCCCACTTCTGCGGCATCGACCACGCCACCCCGTGGGCCTCCGACGGCGAAACCGTCACCTGCGCTTGGCGCGCAGCTGTTTTCTTCCTGGGAAAGGCTTTCAAGGTTCAGGCTCGGCACCAAGCCCGGCGACACGCTGCTCGGAGATCCGCTTGCCGAGCTTCGGCCGGGTCCCGCCGCTGAAGTGGATCGACGGCGCCGCAACGAAACGCTCCCGGACGGTCCGTCCACAGCGGACCGACCGGGAGCGGCGGTCAGAGTGCGGCCACGACCTGGGCGGCCTGGTTCTTCGCGCCCAGCGCGTTCGGGTGCACCGGCGCCGCTGGGGAAGTCGGCAGGAGTCCTTCGACCCACTTCGTGCCCGGTTCCTGGCAGAGGTCGTGCCCGACGCTGGAGGTGTAGGTGTCGACGAAGGTGACGCCGTTCGCGGCGGCCTGCTCGGCGAGAACCTCGTTCAGCAGTTTGGTGGTGTCGCGCAGGTAGGGCGCGTCGCCGTCGGAGATCGGGACGAGCCGCCAGCAGTTGCCGCCGTTGTCGGGCAGGATCGCCGGATAGCCGACGAGGACCACCTTCGCGGCGGGGGAGCGCTGCGCGATGCCCTTGAGCACGGCGTCCACCTTCGGCCCGACCGCACGCACCTTCGCGGCGAGCTGGTCGGTGCCGCCCGCGGTGTAGTGGTCCCGGCACGGCGAGCCGTGCGGCACGGCCAGGCCGAGCAGGCCGCAGGTCCCGATCACCTCGACGAACGGGATGTCATTGCCGCCGATGCCGATGGTCACCAGGCTCGTCGTGGGCTTCAGTGCGTCGAACTGCGGCGGCACCACGAGGAACTGGTTGCCGGTCATGTCCTTGGCGACGGCGCCCCCGCAGGTCACGTCGGTGACCTTGCCGGTCTTGATCGCCGCGGCGACGAGCGAGGGGTAGTTGTGGTCCGAGCGGGTGCACAGGAGGTCGACCTGGTCCGGGATGAGCGAACCTGAGCTGTACGAGTCGCCGAGAGCGACATAGGACGAGTAGCTGGCCGCGGCCGCTGGTCCGGCGAAGGCCGCTGAGGCGAGCAGGCCGGCGACAGCGCACAAGGTGAGCTTGGAGAGGGGGCGACGCATGAAACTCCTCGTTGAGAGACATGATGCGGACGCTGCCTACCGACGAGTAGGCAGGCTCGAAAGTAACTCACCCCGCCCCGTTCGGCAACCCTTTGTCACCGCGCGGCACGGCCGAGGTCAGCCGTTGGCGAGGACCTGGTGATCGGCTTCGGTCCGGTCGGCGTAGCGGACGGCGAAGCCGCCGACGGCCTCGTCCAGGTGTTCGTCGTCGTCGAAGTACCCGGCGAGCAGCCGTGGGTGCAGCGAGCGCGTGTGCGCCCTGGCCAGCAACGCGCCCGCGAGCCTGCCGTAGTCGTCGAGGTGGTCCTTCTTCAGCGAGGCGGGGTCGATGTCGCCTTTGAGGTTGCGGAACTGCCGCACGATGTAGGGCCGCCCGTCGATCGTGGTCCAGCCCAGCAGGATGTCGGTCTCGGCCTGCACCAGCCGGGCGCCCTCGACGATCCGGCGGCCCTCGTGCGCGGGCTCGGGCAGTTTCAGGTGCCGTGCCAGCGCGGCCGGCTGGGCCTGCTTGACCTGCAGCACCAGGTCCTCCTCGGAATTCCCGTGCAGCAGGACGACGTAGCTGCGCAGGCCGACGCTGCCGGTGCCCACCACCCGGAACGCCACGTCCGACACGCGGTACCGCGAGATCAGCGCCCGCCGCGACGAGCGCAGGGTGTCCACATAGGACACCAGCCCGTCGAAGACCGCCGACGCCGTCTCGTCGCTGACATGAGTGAGCACCGGCGGATCCTCGACGAAGCGGTGCCGCCGCAGGCCGGTCTCGTGGTCGTCGAGGTGCTCCGTCCACTTCGCGGCGACCTTGGCGCTGGTGTTCTTGCGCGCCTTGTCCGCCGCGTCGGCGAAGTCGTCGATCAGCTCGTCGGCGCGCGCCTCGCTCAGCACCGACTCGTCCGGCAGCGCGTTCCACGACCGCAGGAACGGCAGCTCCGCCAGCTCGCGGATGGTCCGCCGGTACGACTTCACCGCGTCCTCGGCCGCCTCACGGCAACCGGACTCGCCGACCCCGCCCTCGCGCCCCGCCAGCACCAGGCTCGCCGCGAGCCGCTTGAGATCCCACTCCCACGGGCCGGGCACGGTCTCGTCGAAGTCGTTGATGTCCATCACGATCCGGCCCTCGGGCGTGCCGTAGAGCCCGAAGTTCGCCGCGTGCGCGTCCCCGCAGAGCTGAGCGTCCAGCCCGGACACCGGCGAGCCCGCCAGGTCGGCCGCCATCAGCCCGGCGGCGCCGCGGAAGAAGCTGAACGGCGACGAGAGCATCCGCTCCCGCCGCAGTTCGATCAGCTCCGGCAGCCGCCCGGTGTTGCTCTGGTCGAAGTACGCCACCGCGTCCGGCCTGCCCGCCCCGGCGGCCTCGTGGTCGTGCGCCTTCGACGGGCTGCGCTCGCGCAGCGCCTGGCCCCGGGCGTACCAGTCCTCCGGGCTCGTCGCGCCCGTGTCCAGCAGCGGCCGTTCCACCCACCCCGTGTCTCCCATGTCCAGGCAACGACGGAACGGGCGAAATGGTTCACGCGGGACGAATCGCCTGCTCGATGGCGTCGATCCCGCGGTCCAGTTCCGCCTGGGTGATGACCAGCGGCGGCGCGATCCTCAGGGTGTGGTCGTGCGTCTCCTTGCAGAGCACCCCCGCCGCGGCCAGCGACTGGGACGCCTCGCGCCCGGTCGGCCCGCCCGGCGCGATGTCGATCCCGGCCCACAGGCCGCGCCCGCGGACCTCGGCGAGCCCGCCGCCGACCAGTGCGTTGAGACGTTCGTGCAGGTGGGCGCCGAGTTCGGCGGACCGCTGCTGGAACTCGCCGGTGGCCAGCAGCTTGATCACCGCGCGGCCGACCGCGCAGGCCAGCGGGTTGCCGCCGAAGGTCGAGCCGTGCTCGCCGGGCTTCAGCACACCCAGCACCGCCCGGCTGCCGACGACAGCCGACACCGGCATGATGCCGCCGCCGAGCGCCTTGCCCAGGGTGTAGACGTCCGCGCGGACGCCTTCGTGGTCCAGCGCCAGCACGGTGCCCGTGCGGGCGAGACCGGACTGGATCTCGTCGGCGACCAGCAGCACGCCGTGCTCGTCGCACAGGCTCCTGACCTCGGCGAAGTAGCCCGCCGGGGGGACGACGACGCCCGCTTCGCCTTGGACCGGCTCCAGCAGCACGGCCGCGGTGTGGTCGGTGATCGCGTCGCGCAGCGCGGCGGCGTCGCCGTACTTCACGGTGACGAACCCGGGGGTGAACGGGCCGAAGTCCGCGCGGGCGGTCTCGTCGGTGGAGAACGACACGATGGTGGTCGTCCGGCCGTGGAAGTTGGCCCCGGCGACGATGATCTCCGCGCGGCCGTCCGGCACGCCCTTGACCTGGTAGGCCCACTTGCGGGCGAGCTTGACGGCGGACTCGACGGCCTCGGCGCCCGAGTTCATCGGCAGCACCATCTCGGTGCCGGTCAGCTCCGCGAGTTCGCGGCAGAACAGGCCCAGCTGGTCGTGGTGGAACGCGCGCGAGGTCAGCGTGACGCGCCCCAGCTGCTCGGTCGCGGCCGCGATCAGGGCGGGGTGGCGGTGCCCGAAGTTGAGCGCCGAATACCCGGAGAGGAAGTCGAGGTAGGTCTTGCCGTCGACGTCGGTGACCGAGGCGCCTTCGCCTTCGGCGATCACGACCGGCAGCGGGTGGTAGTTGTGCGTGCTCCACTGCTCGTCCAGCGCGATGAAGTCAGCAGAGGAGCTGGGGGCGGTGTGCTGTCCGGCGAGCGTCGTCATACGTTCAGGTTAGATGCTCACGGCGGAGAGTTCAGCCGGGAAACGTTGCTTATGGGGGCTGTTCTTTGCGCGCTGGGGGGAATTCGGTAGCGGAACGTTGCAAAATCGATGGGCGGGGGCCGATGTGGACCACTCGCCTGGGTGGTTCCCAATCCGGCGCTTCGGCTCCGGTGCTGGTTATGGTCGCTGGATGGCTAAACAGGATGGTCCGAGCAGCAAGGTCCGGGAGGCACTGCGGGCGGCCGGGGACGCCACCCTGCCCGACCCCGGCGAGTCCCCCGTCGGCCCGAGCAAGAAGGACAAGGGCGCCAAGAAACTCGACACCGCGGGTGAGCGGCTCGAAGCGCTCCAGGAGGCCCTGTACGCGGAGGGCATCGGTGGTGGCGGCCGCAGCGTGCTCCTGGTCCTGCAGGGGATGGACACCTCCGGCAAGGGCGGCACTGTCCGGCACGTGCTGGGCCTGGTGAACCCGATGGGCGTGCACTACGCCGGGTTCAAGGCGCCGACCCCCGCCGAGCGGCGCCACCCCTACCTCTGGCGGATCCGCAAACAGCTTCCGGTCGCCGGGCAGATCGGCGTGTTCGACCGCTCGCACTACGAGGACATCCTGGTCCCGCGGGTGAACGGCCTGCTCACCGCCGACGAGCGGCGTCGCCGCTACGCCGAGATCAACGCCTTCGAGAAGGAGCTCGCCGACGCGGGCACCACCGTGGTGAAGGTGTTCCTGCACATCTCGCCCGAGGAGCAGCTGGAGCGGCTCAAGGCCCGGCTGGTCACCCCGGCGAAGTACTGGAAATACAACCCCGGCGACCTTGAAGCCCGCTCGCACTGGACTGCCTACCAGAAGGCGTACGCGGACGTCCTGCGCCGGACGTCGACCGACATCGCGCCCTGGTACGTCGTGCCCGCGGACCGCAAGTGGTATCGCAACTGGGCGGTCGCCGAGCTGCTCATCGAGACGCTCACCGAGCTGGACCCGAAATTCCCCGAGCCGGACTTCGACGTCGAAGCCGAGCTCGCGAAGCTGAAGGGTGTTGGCGTACCGGAGTGACCTTCTGAAAGAGTGCGGGGCGTGACCGACAACGTTCTCGACGCCCTCCCGTTCCTCCGCAGGCAAGCCCGCACCCAGCGCTTCACCCTGGGTGTGCCGAAGCAGTTCCGGGTCAGCCCGGACGGCACGCGGGTGCTCTTCCTGCGGGCCGGGTCCGGCACGGACGCCCGGCACAGCCTGTGGTCGCTCGACGTCGCCTCCGGCGAGGAGTCGAAGCTCGTCGACGCCGCCGACCTGCTGCCCGGCGAGGAGGAGCTGCCGCCGGAGGAGCGCGCACGGCGCGAACGCAGCCGCGAGACCGGCGGCGGGGTGGTCGGGTACGCGGTCGACGACGGTTTCCGGGTCGCGGCGTTCACCCTGTCGGGCAAGCTCTACACCTTGGACCTGGCCAGCGGCGAGATCGCCGTGCTGGTCGACGGCTCGGTGATCGACCCGCGCCCCAGCCCCGACGGCAAGCACGTCGCCTACGTCCGTGACCAGCGGCTGCGCGTGATCGAGCTGGCCACCGGCGAGGACAGGGTGCTGATCGGCGAGGATGGCGCGAACATCGCCTGGGGCCTCGCGGAGTTCATCGCCGGGGAGGAACTGGACCGCACCCGCGGCTACTGGTGGTCCCCGGACGGGCGGGCCGTGCTCGTCGAGCGGTCCGACTCCGGCGCGGTGCCGCGCTGGACCATCGCTGACCCGGCCAACCCGCGCCACCCCGTCAACACCGTCGCGTACCCGGCCGCCGGCTCGGACAACGTCGACGTCACGCTGGCGATCCTCGGCCTCGACGGCGGCCGGGTCGACGTGGCGAAGGGCGACTGGGAGTACCTCGTCGCGGTGCACTGGTCGGCCGCGGGCAAGCCGCTGCTGGCGGTGCAGTCGCGCGACCAGCGCCGCGTCGAGATCCAGGCCGTCGACACCGCGGACGGCTCGGTCTCCACGCTGCACACCGAGACCGACCCGCAGTGGGTCGAGGTCACCCAGGGCGTGCCCGCGTGGACCACCGACGGGCGGCTCGTGCGGGAGAGCGCGGCCGACGGCGACCACCGGCTCGTCGTCGACGGCACCACCGTCACCCCGCCGGGCCTGCAGGTCCGCGCGGTGCTGGACGTCGGTTCCGAGGTGCTGTTCAGTGGTTCGGAGGCCGATCCGACGCAGATCCACGTCTACCGCACCGAAGGCGGCGGCGTCCGTCGTCTGTCCACTGAGGAAGGTGTGCACCTCGGCGCCGGGAGCGCGGCGGTGACCGTGCTCTCCTCGTGGAACCTCGAGCGCAGCGGCCCGGTGGTCGCTGTGCTGGCCGACGGTGAGCGGGTCGCCGGGATCGTCTCGTACGCGGTCGATCCCGAGGTCGTGCCGAACCTGACCTGGCTGACGCTGGGTGAGCGCGGCCTGCGCGCGGCGTTGCTGCTGCCGACCGGGTACGAGGAGAACGAGGGCAAGCTGCCCGTGCTGCTCGATCCGTACGGCGGCCCGCACGCCCAGCGCGTTCTGCAGAGCCGCAACGCCTTCCTGACCTCGCAGTGGCTGGCGGACCAGGGTTTCGCGGTACTTGTCGCCGACGGCCGCGGCACGCCGGGCCGGGGAGCGGGCTGGGAGAAGGAGATCGCCGGCGACCTCGCCGACGTCACACTGGCGGACCAGGTCGACGCCCTGCACGCCGCCGCGGCGACGCATCCCGAACTGGACCTGGACCGGGTGGCGATCCGCGGGTGGTCCTACGGCGGCTACCTGTCCGCGCTCGCCGTGCTGCGCCGCCCGGACGTGTTCCACGCGGGTGTCGCGGGCGCGCCGGTCACCGACTGGGCGCTCTACGACACGCACTACACCGAGCGTTACCTCGGCAAGCCGCAGGACGAACCCAAGGCGTACGAACACAATTCGCTGATCGCCGACGCCGGCGAGCTCAGCCGCGCGCTGCTGCTCATCCACGGCCTCGCCGACGACAACGTGTTCGTCGCGCACTCGCTGCGGCTGTCCTCGGCGCTGCTGGCGAAGGGCCGCTCGCACGTCTTCCTGCCGCTGGCCGGGGCGACCCACCTGACCCCGCAGGCCGAAGAGGTCGCGGAAAACCTGATGTGCACGCAGATCGACTGGATCGTGCGGGAGCTTACGAGTGCCGCCGCGGAAAAGGAGAACGCATGAACCGGTGGGGCATCACCATCCCGCTGACCGGGGTGCCGCTCGCGGCCCACAAGGAGCTCGTCGAGCAGCTGCCCGACCTGGGCTACACCGACGCCTGGTCGGCAGAGACGGCCGGGGTCGACGCGTTCACCCCGCTCGTGCTCGCGTCGCAGTGGGCTCCGCGGCTGCGCCTCGGCACCGCGATCGTGCCGGTGTACACCCGTGGGCCCGGCCTGCTGGCGATGAGCGCGGCGACGGTGGCCGAGCTGGCACCGGGCCGGTTCGTGCTCGGCATCGGCGCGTCCTCGCCGGTGATCGTCGAGAAGTGGAACGCCGCCGAGTTCGCCAAGCCGTTCGCGCGGTCGCGGGACACGCTGCGGTTCCTGCGGGCGGCGCTGGCGGGGGAGAAGGTCACCGAGACCTACGAGACGTTCTCGGTGAGCAAGTTCCGCCTGGAACGGCCGGTCGACCCGCCGCCGTCGATCATGCTGGCCGCGCTGCGTCCCGGCATGCTGAAGCTGGCGGCGAAGGAGGCCGACGGCGCGATCACCAACTGGCTGGCGCCCAAGGACGTCCCCAAGGTCCGTGCCGAGATCGGCCCGGACGTCGAACTGGCGGCCCGGATCTTCGTCTGTCCCACCGAGGACGCCGAAGCCGCGCGCGGGCTCGGCCGGATGCTGATCTCGAGCTACCTCACGGTCCCGGTGTACGCGAAGTTCCACGAGTGGCTCGGCCGCGGTGACGCGCTCGCGCCGATGCACGAGGCGTGGGCCGCCGGCGAGCGCCAGAAGGCCAATCAGGTGATCCCGGACGAGGTCGTCGACGACCTGATCGTGCACGGCGGCATCGACTACTGCCGCGAGCGGGTCCAGTCCTATGTGGACAACGGGCTGACCACGCCGATCATCGCCCTGCTGCCCACCGGCGGTGACCCCTTCGAGCAGGTCCGCGGCCTCGCCCCTCGCTGACCCGCACGCCACCCCTCGACTGCCCCTGAAGGCCACCTTCACCGCGTAAAACGCCGTGAAGGTGGCCTTCAGGGTCGGTTCTGGGGGCTGCGGGGCGCGGCTAAAGGGACGTCAGGAGCAGTCCGGCGCCGCCTGCCAGCAGTCCGGCGGCCACCGTCGCGACGACGTTGAGCACCGACTGCAGCCGCGCGCGTTCGGTGAACAGGCGGACGGTCTCGTAGCCGAAGGTCGAAAACGTGGTCAGGCCGCCGCAGAAGCCGATCCCGATCAGCGTGTGCAGCGCCCCGGGCGGCGTGCCGTGCAGGGTCCAGCCGGTGAGCAGGCCCAGGATCAGGGAGCCCGCGATGTTGACCGTCAGCGTGCCCCACGGGAACGCCGTCCCGGCCGCTCGCTGCAGGCGCTGGTCGGTCAGATACCTGAGGACCGCACCGGCGCCGCCCCCGAGCGCGATCAGCAGGACTGTCATCGCAGGGCCGTCCTGGTCGTGAACAGGCCCACGGCCACCGCGGCCAGGCAGAGCAGCACGGACGCCGCGACATAGAGCAGCCCCAGTGCGAGACGCCCGGTCGTGGCGGAGTCGAGGGTGTCGAGCACGAACGTCGAGAACGTGGTGAACCCGCCCAGTACCCCGACGCCGACGAAGGGCCGCAGCAGGCGATGGGAGCCGCGCGTGGTGATCACCGCCATCAGCGCCCCGATGAGCAGGCAGCCGAGCACGTTCGTCAGCAAGGTCGCCGTCGCGAACTCCCCGCGCGAATGGGGCAGGGCGAGCGAGAGGCAGTAGCGGGCGAGGCTGCCGAGCGCGCCGCCCGCGCCGATCGCGAGCAGGACGTCCCAGCGAGTGGAGGGCTGAGCGGGAATCGGACGACCTCCTGGTGTGATTCTTCCCCGCAACCTACCGTTCAACTGCACGCCGATGGCCGACGCGTCGCCCCGGCGCGTTCCCCCATGCTGGACCGCGGTCACCACCCGGATGCCGGACGCCGGACGGTGCCCGTACTGTTGCTCAGGGTAGGCAAACCTAAGACGATCGGGTGGTGAGTCCATGCTCGGGGAGTCGGCGGCAGCGACCTCGCTGGCGGGTGGAACAGGCGGAGCGGAGCGGCTCGCCGAGCTGATTCCCCTGGCGCTGCGGGGAATGGCGGCGGGGGTCGCCGAACGCGGCGGCCCGGTGCCCGCCGGGGGACCGGCCGCGGTCGCCGCCGGTCTCGCGGCCGCGGGGAGTGACGCCGCGCGCACGCTTCCGGCGCGGGGCATCGGCGCCGAACGGGCGCTGACCGAGCTCAGCAGGCTGCTCGCCGCGGGCTCGGCGGATCCCGCGGACCCCGCCTGCGCCGCCCACCTGCACTGCCCGCCGCTGGCCGTCTCCGTCGCCGCCGATGTCGTGGCGAGCGCGCTCAACCCGTCGATGGACTCCTGGGACCAGGCGCCGGTAGCGAGCGAGCTGGAGCGCGAGTTCACCGAGGGGATCGCCCGGCTCTGCTACCCCGGCGATTA
This sequence comes from Amycolatopsis sp. H20-H5, assembly GCF_035828755.1. Taxonomy (NCBI): domain Bacteria; kingdom Bacillati; phylum Actinomycetota; class Actinomycetes; order Pseudonocardiales; family Pseudonocardiaceae; genus Amycolatopsis; species Amycolatopsis sp. H20-H5. The sequence continues at coordinate 19,498 of NZ_JAYMZS010000114.1, forward strand.
CCCCGGCGAGGCCGCGCCCGACGCCGTGGTCACCTCCGGCAGCACCGAATCCAACCTGCTCGGCCTGCTGCTCGCCCGTGAACTCTCGCCCGGCCTCGCGGTGCGCCCGGTCTGCGGCGCGAACGCGCACCACAGCGTGGCGCGGGCCGCCTGGCTGCTCGGCCTGCCCGCGCCCGTGATCGTCGCCTGCGAGGACGACCGGATGCTCCCGGCCGCGCTGGCCGAGGCGCTCGCGCCGCTCGGCGCGTCCGCGATCGTGGTCGCCACCGCCGGCACCCCCAACACCGGCCGGCTCGACCCGCTGCCCGAGATCGCCGCGCTGTGCCGCCGGTTCGGCGCCCGCCTGCACGTCGACGCCGCGTACGGCGGGATGGCGCTGTTCAGCCCCCGGCGGCGGCCCGCGCTCGCCGGGCTGGACCTGGCCGACTCGATCGCGCTGGACATGCACAAGTTCGGCTGGCAGCCGGTCGCCGCCGGGCTGCTGGCCTGCCGCGCGGAAGCCGATCTCGCCGCGCTGACCGTCCGCGCCGAGTACCTCAACGCCGACGACGACACCGAGGCCGGGCTCCCGGACCTGCTGGGCCGCTCGCTGCGCACCTCCCGCCGCCCGGACGCGTTCCGGATGGCCGTCACCGTGCGCGCGCTCGGCACCGACGGCCTCGGTGAGCTCGTCGAGCGGTGCTGCGACACGGCCACCGGCGTCGAGGCGCTCGTCGCAGCCCACCCCGGCCTGCGGTCCTGGGGGAAGCCGTCGCTGTCCACCGTGCTGTTCCGGCCGGTGCTCGCCGACGCGCTGGCCGAGCCGATGGCCGACGCGCTCGTCGCCGGGGTGCGCCGCGCACTGCTGGAGGCGGGCACCGCGGTGATCGGCCGGGCGTCGATGCCCACCGGTCCCGATGGCGCGCCCCAGCTGTGGCTCAAGCTGACGCTGCTGCACCCGCACACGGCCGCCGCGGACTACCGGGAGCTCCTCGACCGGGTGGTCGTCACGGCCGCGAACGAGCCGCGGGCCGTGTGCGCCGAGGCCGAGGGAAGCCCGGTCGCTTCGTGAACCGCTTCGACCTGGTCGGCGTCGGCGTCGGCCCGTTCAACCTGTCCCTCGCCGCACTGGCCGCGCCCGTCCACGGGCTGAACGTCGCGCTGTTCGACTCCCGAGCCGAGTTCCGCTGGCACCCCGGGCTGCTCGTCGACGGCGCGACGCTGCAGGTGCCGTTCCTGGCCGACCTGGTGTCACTGGTGGACCCGACCAGCCCACTGTCCTTTTTGAACTATCTGCGGGAGAAGGGCCGTCTGCTGCCGTTCTACTTCGCCGAGCGGTTCCACCTGCCGCGGGCGGAATACGACGACTACGGCCGCTGGGCGGCGGAGCGCCTGCCGAGCTGCCGGTTCGGCCACGAGGTGACCGGTCTGCGCTGGCTGGGCGTCGAGCGGGCGTTCGAGGTCTCGTTCGCCGCGGCCGAGCCCGTGCTGGCCGGTGCCGTCGTGCTCGGGGTCGGCTCGGTGCCCTCGGTCCCGGAGCCGCTGAAGGCGCTGGTCGCCGGGAAGCAAACGCTTGCGCTGCACTCGGCGGACTACCTGACGCACCGCCCGGCGCTGCTGGCGGCGGAGAGCGTCACCGTGATCGGCTCCGGGCAGTCCGGCGCCGAGGTCTTCCTCGACCTGCTGCGCTCACGGTCCACTGTGGACGGCCTACGGTGGCTGGCGCGGACCCCGGCCTTCGCGCCGATGGAGTACTCGAAGCTCGGGCTGGAGCAGTTCACCCCGGACTACACGGCGTACTTCCACCGCCTCCCCGAGCACGTCCGTGACAGCCTCCTGCCCGCGCAGTGGCAGCTGTACAAGGGCATCGACGCCGAGACGATCGCCGCGATCCACGACGAGCTCTACCGGCGCGGCATCGGCGGCACCTGGCCGTCGGCCACCCTCAGTCCTGGCGTCGAGGTCGTCTCGGCGACCTCGGATGAGGGCGGCATCGAGCTCACGGTGCGCCACGTCCAGCAGGACCGGACCGCCCTCGTCCGCACCGCCGCCGTGGTGACCGCGACCGGGTACGCCGAAACGCCGACCGGCCCGCTGCTGGCCGGGCTGGGCGAGGCCGTCGAGCGGGACTCGCGGGGCAGGCTCGTGGTCGAACGGGACTACCGGCTCCGGCTCGGCGGCGACGTGACCGGGCCGGTCTTCGTGCAGAACGCCGAGCGCCACACCCACGGCCCCGGCGCGCCCGACCTCGGGCTCGGCGCCTGGCGCGCGGCGGCCATCCTCAACGCGGTGTGCGGGCGGCAGGTCTACGCACTGCCCGCGCGCACCGCTTTCACCACGTTCGGCATCGATCCCACGGAGGCGTTGTGACCGACGAACACTGGCGCGCGGCGGGCTCGCTCATCGTGCACAAGATGCTCGGCGAGCTGTCGTACGAGGCCATGCTGGTCCCTGAGGCCGGTGACGAAACCGAGCGCGGGCACCGGTTGTGGCGCCTCGAGCTGCCCGGCGTCGTCTACACGTTCCAGGCCAGGCGCGGCGCCTTCGAGTCCTGGACGCCGAGGCCGGGCAGCGCGACCCGGCAGGCGGATGACGCGGCACCGGCACCCGCCGACGATCCGCGCGCACTGGTCGTCGACGCCCGCGCGACGCTCGGCCTGACCGGGCTCCGGCTCGCCGACGTGCTCGCCGAGCTGACCGCGACGGTGACGAACGAGGCCGCGCGGCTGCGGCGCGCGCCGAGCGCGGCCGAACTGTCCACACTGGACTACAACCTGGCCGACGGGCACCTGACCGGGCATCCCCGGCTGGTGCTGAACAAGGGCCGCGTCGGGTTCTCCGCGCGTGATCGCGCGCGGTACGCGCCGGAGGCGGGGGCGGACATCGCGCTGCGCTGGCTCGCCGTGCACCGCGACCACGCGGAGTTCCGCTGTGTCGGCGAGCTGAGTGAGCAGGGGCTGCTGGCCGCCGAACTCGACGACGAGCAGCGCGCCGGGTTCACCGCGCGCGTGCGTGAGACCGGGGATCCCGCGGACTACGTCTGGGTGCCGGTGCACCCGTGGCAGGCCGACGAGATCGTCGGCACGCTCTATGCCGCCGAGCTGGCTGGCGGCACCGTCATCGACCTCGGTGACGGCCGGGATCACTACCGTCCACATCAGACGGTCCGGACGCTCGCCAATGTCAGCAGGCCGGACCGGCACGACGTCAAGACCGCCGTGTCCGTGCGGAACACGCTGGTCTACCGCGGCTTGAACTCGGCCGCGACGCTGGCCGGGCCCGGCGTCACCACCTGGCTCCGCACACTCAGCGCGGCCGACCCGCTGCTGTCGGAGAAGTACCGTTTCGAACTGCTCGGCGAGGTGGCCAGCGTCTCGGTGCGGCACCCGTTGTTCGGCGCGATCGAGGAGCTGCCGTACCGCTTCCACGAGACCCTCGGCGCGTTGTGGCGCGAGCCGCTCGCCGCGCGGCTGTCCGGCGATGAGCGCGCGATCTCCTTCGCCGCGCTGCCGTACCGCGATTCGGCGGGGACAGCGGTCATCTCCGAGTTGGTCACGGCGTCCGGGCTGACCGCCGAACAGTGGTGCGCCGAGCTGTTCGACCAGCTGCTCACGCCGTTGCTGCAGTGGCTTCTCCGCTACGGCGTGGGGTTCTGCCCGCACGGCCAGAACCTGATCCTCGTCGTGGACGGCGCCGGGCGCCCGCGGCGCGTGGTGATCAAGGACTTCGCCCAGGGCGTCGACCTGATGGACGAGGAGCTGGACTGCTACCGGCTGCTGCCGCCCGAGGCGAACGAGGACATGCTGCGCTGGCCCGCGCACCTGCTCGCGCAGTCGCTGTTCAGCTCGGTGTTCTCCGGGCAGCTGCGGTTCTGGGCGGAGATCCTGCTCGACGACCTGGCACTGCCGAGGGCCCGGTTCTGGGCGCTCGTGCGCGAGGTGGTCGGCCGCTACCGCGAGCAGAACCCGGACGTGGCCGAGAGGTTCGACGCCTGCCTGCTCTTCGCGCCCGACGTCGAACGGGTGACGCTCAACCGCGAGCACTTCGCCGGGCAGGGCTTCGACAAGGTCGAGCGGGACGACGAGTTCGACGTCCGGTGGGGCCGCGTGCCGAACCCGCTCTACGCCGCGGACCCGGCGGGCGCGTGGTGAACCCCGCGCTCCGGCAGGCGTTGTCGGAGGACGCGACGCGGCTGCTGCTGCTCGTGCCGGACCCGCACGCGCGCTTCGCCGCGGTGGAGCTGGCGTCGCCCTTCGCGGCCGAGGCGCTCGACGACGGTTACGGCGTCTGCAGCTACGTGTTCGCATGGAATCCGGCGCGAGAGCCGCTGGAGGCACCCGAGCTCGCGCGCTATCTGGGCGGCTACGGCGACCTGCGGATGTGTCCGGACGTCGGCAGCGCCGTGTTCCTCGGCGACCGGACCTGGGCGGTCGTGTGCGACGCCGAATGGCCCTCGGGCGAGCCCGCCGCGCTCGCACCGCGCCAGATCCTTCGCGAGCGGCTCGCCGCGTTGGGGAAGCACGGCTTGACGCCGTCGATCGGCATCGAGCACGAGGTCGTCTTCCGGGATTCCGGCGGCGAGCCGATGACCGCGCACGGCGTCGACTACGCGCTGGGCGGGACCGAGCCGCTGGCCCCTCTCCTGCGGGACCTGCGCGGGGTGCTCGAAAACGCGGGACTCGGGGTCGAATCGGCGCGCGCGGAATGTCATCCGGGGCAGTATGAGATCGTCCTGCGGCATCGCAACGCCCTGTCCGCCTGCGACGACGCGCTGCTGCAGCAAGTGCTCGTCCGCCGCGCGGCCGCGGCGCACGGGGTGAGCGCCGACTACCTGGCGGCTCCCGAACCCGGCCGGGGCAACTCCTGTCATGTCCACTTGTCACTGTCCACTTCGGACGGTGTGCAGGCCGGGATCGACGGCGCGCTGGGCGGTTTCCTCGCCGGGGTCCTGCGGGACGCGCGGGCGCTGACGGCGTTCTGGGCCCCGACGTGGAACAGCTACGTGCGCCTGCGGACCGCCCCGTTCTCCCCACGTGTGCTGCGCTGGGGCGCCGACGACCGCACGGCGGCCGTCCGCCTCGTCGGCGCCGGTGCGGCACAACGGCTGGAGTTCCGCTTCGCCGGGGCCGACGCGCAGCCGCACCTGGTCGTCGCCGCCCTGCTGGCCGCCGGGACCGCCGGAATCGCGGAAGGCCTGAAACCGCCCCCGGCGGGCGCCGACCTGGGCGAACTCGCGTCGTCCCCCTGGGAGGCCCTCGCCGAGCTGACCGGCGGCCGCGCTGCCGCACTCCTGGGCACCGACGTCGTCGCGCACCGCGCGGCGCTCCTGCGCGAAGAACTGGACGCGGGCCTGAACGCCGTGACGGACTGGCAACGAGCACGCGGCGCCTTGCGTTCTTGACTGCCCCTGAAGGCCACCTTCACAGCGTTTTACGCCGTGAAGGTGGCCTTCAGAGGCAGTGTGGGTTGCGCTGGGCGGCGCCGGTAAGCAGGCTTCTCCTCGTGAGCGACCACGAGTACGACCTCTACGCCGTCGGCTTCCCGGCGCTCGCCGCGACCTCAATGGACCAGGGCAGGCTGGCGGCGTACCACGCGTTCGGGGAACCGGCCAACGAACTGGCCGCGCTGCAGCCGATCGGGATCTACAGCATCCCGGAGATCTCCTGCTGCGGCGCCACCGGGGCTGGGCTGACGTCCTCGTCCACGCCGTACGAGGTCGGGACGGCGCGTTATCGCGAGCTCGCGCGCGGGCAGATCACCGGTGACACCTACGGCATGCTCAAGCTGCTGGTGTCCACCACGGACCGGAAGCCGCTGGGCGTGCACGTGTTCGGCACCGGCGCCACCGACCTCGTCCACATCGGGCAGGCCGTGATGGGCTGCGGCGGCACGGTGGACTACCTCGTCGACGTCGTGTTCAACTACCCGACACTGTCCGAGGCGTACAAGGTCGCCGCGCTCGACGCGACGAACAAGATCCGCGCACTGGAAAGGTTCACCCAGGCATGAGGTTCATGATCATCCGCAAGGCCGACCCGGAGACCGAGGCCGGGCTCATGCCCAGCGAGGAGCTCATGTCCGCGATGGGCGAGTACAACAAGGAGATGGCCGAGGCCGGGGTGCTCCTGATGGGTGACGGCCTGCGCGCGAGCTCGTTCGGCGCGCGGGTCGAGTTCGCCGGCGGCTCACCGACGGTGACCGACGGCCCGTTCACCGAGTCGAAGGAGCTCATCGCCGGGTTCTCGATCATCGAGGTGGCGTCGAAGGCGGAAGCCGTCGAGTGGGTCCGTGGCTGGCCCGTCCTCGACGGCGGCGGCTCGGCGCGGATCGAGCTGCGGCAGCTGTTCGAGCCCGAGGACTTCGCCACGGAGAATCTTTCGGAGTAGTCCTGTCGATCCGGCCGCCGCCCGTTCGACGGATAAGTATGAAACTGACCCTCACCACCTTCCTCACCCTCGACGGCGTCATGCAGGCACCGGGCGCCCCGGACGAAGACCGCACCGGCGGCTTCGCGCACGGCGGCTGGCTGATGCCGTACGCGGACGACGACATGGGCGCACTTGTGGTGGACTGGTTCGCCAAGGCGGACGCGTTCCTCCTGGGCCGCCGGACGTACGACATCTTCGCCGCCCACTGGCCGTACGTGGGCGGCGAGGACCCCATCGCGGCCGCGCTGAACACCCTGCCCAAACACGTCGTGTCCTCGGCCCCCGGCGCCCCGGCGTGGCACAACGCGGAGCGCGTCACGCTGGACGACGTCGCCTCGCTGAAGGCCAGGCCGGGCCGGGAACTGCAGGTCCACGGCAGCGGGCAGCTCGCGAGGACGTTGATGGCGCGTGGCCTGATCGACGAGTACCGCCTGCTGGTCTTCCCGGTCGTGCTGGGCACCGGCCGCCGTTTCTTCGAGGAGCCGGACCAGCTCGCCGCCCTGCGTCTCACCGGCACGAAGACCGCCCGCTCCGGCATGGTCGCGCACACCTACGAGCCCGACGGCGCGCCCCGTTACGGCTCCGCCGCGCTCACCGGTTAGGGCTGTGTCCGGCAGCTGTGTCCGCCTCCGGATCTCGTTTGACAGCTATTAGAACATGTGTTCGACTGACTGGGTGCGATGGGACGGACAACGAGCGGACCGGGCCGACCAGGCCCTGCCAGGGCTCGACGGGTTGGTGCGCTCGGTGCGCCCGCCCGACTTCGACGGCGTCACCTTTCACGAGGTGCACGCCAAATCGGTGCTGAACAAGATCCCGGACGGCTCGGGAGTGCCGTTCGGCTGGACGGTCAACCCGTATCGCGGCTGTTCACACGCGTGCACCTACTGCATGGAGGGGGAGACGGCGATCCTGACCGCCGACGGCCGAACCAGGCCGCTGGCCGATCTCGCGCCCGGTGACGAGATCTACGGCACCAAGGGCTACGGCGCCGGGCGGAAACTGGTGCGCACTACCGTCTTGGCGCATTGGTCGACACTGAAACCGGCGTATCGCGTGACGCTGGAGGACGGCACGACGCTGGTCGCCAGCGGGGAGCACCGGTTCCTCACCGCGCGCGGCTGGAAGCACGTCACCGGCAGCAAATGGGGCACCGCCCAGCGGCCGCATCTGGCCGAGGGCACCGAACTCGTCGGTGTCGGGCTCCCGGCCAAGACCGCGGAGGACACGTTCGGCTACCGGGCCGGGTACCTGTGCGGGATGCTGCGGTCCGGCGGGTTCGCCACCGAACGCGAAGCGACCGGCCGCGCGGTGCGCTACCTGCCGGATTTCGGCGCGTCGACCGGGTTCGTCAAGGTCCCACCGACGCCGGACGCCCACTGGCAGCGGGGTTTCCTGGCCGGGACCTTCGACCTGGCCGGGACGCACCGGCGCGGCTCGCTGACGTTCGCCCACGAGGAGGAGGAGATCGTCGAGACGCTGTGCGCCGCGCTCGAGGCGTTCGGCTTTCGTTACGAGACAAGCGAAAACGAGCGGCGGCCGCGGGTGCGCGCGGTGCGGGTGCTCGGCGGCGCGGCGGAACACCTGCGGTTCTTCCAGCTGACAGATCCGGCCGTCACCCGGAAACGGACGCTCGACGGGATGGCGTTCGGTACGGCCAGGCTGCGGGTCACCTCGGTCGCCGCCCTGGGGCTCGAACTGCCGCTGTTCGACATCACCACCGGCACCGGCGACTTCATCGCCAACGGGATGGTGAGCCACAACTGTTTCGCCCGCAACACCCACACCTACCTGGATTTCGACGCGGGCAAGGACTTCGACACCCAGGTCGTGGTCAAGATCAACGCGCCCGAGGTGCTCGCCGCGCAGCTGCGCAAACCGGGCTGGCGGCGCGAGCACGTCGCGATGGGCACCAACACCGACCCGTACCAGCGCGCGGAGGGCCGGTACCGGCTGATGCCGCGCATCATCACCGCGCTGGCCCGTTCGGGCACGCCGCTGTCTATCCTGACCAAGGGCACGGTGCTGAGCCGCGACCTGCCGCTGCTGGAGAAGGTCGCCGAGGACGTCCCGGTGGGGCTGGCGGTGTCGATCGCGCTGCTGGACCGTGAGCTGCAGCGCCGCCTCGAACCGGGCACCCCGAGCCCGCAGGCGCGGCTGGAGCTGGTCCGCAAGGGCCGGGCCGCCGGGCTGCCGGTCGCGGTGCTGGTGGCGCCGATCCTGCCCGGCCTCACCGACTCGGTCGAGGCGCTGGACGCGCTGTTTGCCGAGCTCGCGGAGGCGGGCGCGAGCAGCGTCTCGGCGATCCCGCTGCACCTGCGCCCCGGCGCCCGCGAGTGGTTCGCGTCCTGGCTGGGCCGCGAACATCCCGGCCTCGTGCCGCTGTACCGGCGCATCTACGGCCGCGGCACCTACGCGAGCAAGGAGTACCGCGTCCGGCTCGCCGAACGAGTGGCCGTCCTCTTGCGCCGCAACGGCCTCGCCCCCAAAACAGGCTACGACCCCCGCGCGAGCACCCCCGCCCCCGCCG
>NZ_JAYMZS010000115.1:0-28200 GCF_035828755.1 Amycolatopsis sp. H20-H5
CCAGGCCGCCCCAACTCGCGACGGCAGGTCGCCCCCGTTAAAGACAAAGCCGCACTTACGCTGGAAGTCAGGGGCGACCTGGCGGCGCGAGTTTGTGAGCGCGCTGGCCAAAAAACACAGGCTTCTAACCGCACCTCAGGACGCAACCAAAAAACCCGCACCGCCGCCGAGTGCCAGGAGCAAACCAGCGGCGCACGCAAGCGCGCTGGCCAAAAAACACAGGAGCCAACCAAAAAAAGAGGGCGGCCCTCGCCAGGGGGGAGGGACGAGGGCCGCCAAGGGTTCAGCCCCGGGGGGTCGGACTGAACCGGGTCCGGCTCGCACCGGACTTCCTCACTGTAACTCCGGGAACGCCTCGTTGAACCTGCTGCCGACACCCACAATTCGATAACGGCATCTTGCGCCGGACGCGCTGGTCTGTGATGGATTTTCCGCCGGTCACGGGGGCGGGTGGTCAGCCAACTATCCTGGTTTCGTGGCCGAACCCAGCAAGGCGCCGTCGAGTGCGTCCGTATCCATGGCGGAGCACGTGAGCGGGAGCGCGGTGGCCGCGTTCTTCGATCTCGACAAGACCATCATCGCGTCCTCCAGCGCGCTCGCTTTCAGCAAGCCTCTGCTGCGCGAGGGGCTGATCAACCGCCGGGCCGCGCTGCGCAGCGCGTACGCGCAGTTGGTGTTCTCGCTGGCCGGCGCCGACGCGGAGAAGACCGAACGGATGCGCGCGGAGGTGTCGGCGTTGTGCGCGGGCTGGGATGTCGCGCAGGTGTCGGCGATCGTGCGCGAGACGTTGCATGACGTGGTCGACCCGCTGGTGTACGTCGAGGCGACTGACCTGATCGCGGCGCATCTCGCCGACGGGCAGGACGTGATCGTGCTGTCGGCGACGGGCGAGGAGGTCGTGGCCCCGGTCGCGGAGATGCTGGGCGCGACCCGGAGTGTGGCGACTCGGATGCAGATCGTCGACGGCCATTACTCCGGTGAGGTGGACTTCTACTGCTACGGCGAGAACAAGGCCGTCGCCGCGAAGCAGCTCGCGGTGACCTACGGCTATGACCTCGCGCAGTGTCACGCGTACACCGATTCGAGCACCGATATCCCGCTGCTGGAGGTCGTCGGGCACCCGCACGCGGTCAATCCGGACAGGCTGCTGCGGCGGCACGCGACCGAACGCGGCTGGCCGATCCTGACGTTCGAGCATCCGATGTCGCTGCGGAGCCGGTTCCCGGCGCGCTCGGCGGGGCTGGTGGCGCTGGGCATGGGCGCGGTGGCGGCGGGCGCCACCTGGTACGGCGTGAGCCGCCGCAGGCGCTCTCGGTAGGCGCACGCCCACTTGGCGGTACCAGACCGGTCTTTCTCAAGGACAGTCCCGAATTATTCGTCGCTGTGGGTGCCCGTGTCACTAGATCGAGCCTCTGTACCGGTGCACCCGTCTGCGCACTTGTCGTGACCCGCATCACGGCGTAGAAAGTAGGAGCGGACGTTTGGTCGGCCAGGGAAGAGGTAGAAGAGAAGCCTCCTCCACCCCGACAGATCTCCGTGTGCGGACTCCGGGCACCCACGCGCAGCGCGCCGCGGGAGGCTCGTCGTCTAGGGACTGCTTAGTGGGACGCCACATGCCGAGTCCATGAAGGTACGACCAGAGTTGCACGCTTGGTCACCCGAGATGTTCGCACTGAGGCGGAGCCCGTCGGCCACGGCCGACGGGCTCCGCCATTTTTTGTCCCTTGTTGCTGCGCACGGCCGATAGACAAGCCCCGATTCGGTGGGTAGCTTCCCGATACCAGTGCATTCGAGTGGGATTTTCACCAGACGTCGCCGCTCGGCCTGGTTCGAAGTCTGGGAGGCTTGTGGTGACCGAACGACGTGTGCGCGCCCGTTTCCGGAGGACCCATGCGCTCGCCCTGCCCTTGGCGGCGCTTCTCGTCGTCACCGGTGTGGGTGGCGCCGGGGCAAGCCCGAAACTGGCACAGCCGGTGAGCGCCGAGGCACGGGCTTCGGCCGCGGCCCAGCAGGCGCTGCGGGGGCTCAGCCTCGAGGAGAAGGTCGGCCAGCTGTTCGTCACCTGGGTGAACGGCAAGTCGGCCGACGAGGTGAACGCGAAGAACCAGACCGACTTCGGCGTCGACACCCCGGCCCAGGTCGTCCAGAAGTACCACCTCGGTGGTGTCATCTACTTCAACAACGCCTCCCGCGACAACTTCGACGACCCGCTGCAGGTCGCGAAGCTGTCCAACGGCCTCCAGAACGCGGCCGTTCGCGGTGGCGCGCGCATCCCGCTGCAGATCTCCACCGATCAGGAGGGCGGCACGGTCACCCGGATGGGTGCCCCCGCGACCGAGTTCCCCAACTCGATGGCGATCGCCGCCGGGCGCAGCACCGACAGCGCCAAGGCCGCGGCCACGATCATCGGCCACGAGCTCCGCGCGGTCGGCATCAACCAGGACTTCGCGCCCGACGCCGACGTCAACTCGAACCCGGCCAACCCGGTGATCGGCGTGCGGTCGTTCTCCGGCCAGCCCGGCCTCGCGAGTGACTTCGTCACCGCCGAGGTCAACGGCTACCAGAACTCCGGCTGGCCCACCGAAACGGTGTCTTCGACCGCGAAGCACTTCCCCGGACACGGTGACGCGGCTACCGACAGCCACACCGGACTGCCGCACATCACCCGGACGGAAGCCGAGTGGCGGCAGTACGACGTGCCGCCGTTCAAGGCCGCCATCAAAGCGGGCATCGACTCGATCATGAGCGCGCACATCCAGTTCCCCAGCCTCGACCCGTCGGGCGAGCCCGCGACGCTGTCGAAGCCGATCATCACCGGCAAGCTGCGCGGAGAACTCGGCTACAAAGGCGTGATCGTCACGGACGCACTGGAGATGGAAGGCGTCCGCAAGCTGCACACCGACGCCGAGATCCCGGTGCTCGCGCTCAAGGCGGGCATCGACCAGCTGCTCATGCCCGTCCACCTCGAACTGGCGATCAACTCGGTGCTGGCCGCGGTGAAGTCCGGCGAGCTGACCGAGCAGCGCATCGATCAGAGCCTCCTGCGGATCCTCACGCTCAAGTTCAAGCGCGGCATCCTGTTCTCGCCGTTCGTCGACACGTCGAAGGTGGCCGAGAAGGTCGGCACGCCCGCGAACCTGGCCACCGCGCAGAAGATCGCCGACAAGTCGATCACCGCGATCAGCAACGACGCCGGTGTCCTGCCGCTGAAGCAGAAGCCGTCGACGGCACTGGTCACCGGGTGGGGCGCGACGACGATCCCCGCGCTCGCGGCGAAACTCACCGCGCACGGCACGACACCGACGTCACTCGTGACCGGTTCCGCGCCGACGGACGCGCAGATCGCCCAGGCCGTCGCGGCGGCGAGCACCACCGACGTCGTCGTGGTGCTGACCAACGACATCGGCAACTCGCCCGTGCAGACCAAGCTGCTCGACGCGCTCGCCGCCACCGGGAAGCCGGTCGTCGCGGTCGCCGCGCAGATCCCGTACGACGCCGGTTACGCCAGCAAGGTGACCACCTGGCTGGCCACGTACGGCTACATCGGGCCGTCACTGGAGGCGCTCGCGAAGGTGATCGTCGGCGAGACTGCGCCGACGGGCAAGCTGCCGGTCGACATCCCGGCGGGCAAGGACCTCAACACCGTGAAATACCCGTTCGGCCACGGGCTGACCTGGTGAGCCTGAACCGACGGCACTTCCTCGCCGCCGGCGCCCTCGCGGTCCCTGTCGTGGCGGGCGGCTCCGCGCTGCCCGCTTCGGCGGCCGAGGAAGCCCAAAGAGGATCTTCGCGAGTACTGACCGGAGCGGCGATGCTGGCCGCACAGGGCTGGCGGCCGCTGGCCGGGAAGAAGCTCGGGGTGCTGTCGAACCCGACCGGGATCCTGCCGGGCGGCGAGCACATCGTCGACTCGATGGTGGCCGCCGGGGTGCGTCCGGTTGCGGCTTTCGGGCCGGAGCACGGGTTCCGCGGCAGCGCGCAGGCCGGTGGTTCCGAGGGCGACTACACCGATCCCCGCACCGGCATCCCGGTGTACGACGCGTACGGCGCCGACGCCACCAAGCTCGCCGGGCTGTTCACCAAGGCGGGTGTCGACACGGTCGTGTTCGACATCGCCGACGTCGGCGCGCGGTTCTACACCTACATCTGGTCGCTGTACACGGCGATGGTCGCGGCCGCGCGGGTCGGCGCCGCGTTCGTCGTGCTCGACCGGCCGAATCCGTTGGGCGGCAAGGCTTCCGGGCCGTTGCTGGACATCAGGTTCGCGTCCGGCGTCGGCCGCAAACCGATCATCCAGCAGCACGGCATGACCGTCGGCGAGCTCGCTCGTTTCTTCGCCGCGGAGTTCCTACCGGGCGACGGCGTGAAGCTAGCCAAGCTCGACGTCGTCGAGGTCCGCGGCTGGCGCCGGGACCGGCTCTTCGCGAACACCGGCCTGGACTGGGTGCCGCCGAGCCCCAACATGCCGACGCCGGACACCGCGCTCGTCTACCCGGGCACCGGCATGTTCGAGGGCACCGTGTTCTCCGAGGGCCGCGGCACGACCCGTCCGTTCGAGATCATCGGCGCGCCAGGGCTCGACTGGCGCTGGAGCGAGAAGCTCAACGGCCTCGAGCTGCCCGGCGCGCGGTTCCGCGAGACGTACTTCGTGCCGACGTTCAGCAAGTTCGTCAACCAGACGTGTGGCGGCGTGCAGCTGAGCGTCACCGATCCGGGTGAATTCGACGCCATCCGCACCGCTGTGGCCATGTTCGTCACGGCCAAGGCGCTACACCCGGACAAGTTCGCGTGGCGGCCCGACCACTACCTCGATCTACTGTCCGGTTCGGACCGGCTGCGGACCATGGTCGACGCGGGCGCCGGGGTCGACGAGATCGTCGGGTCGTGGCGCGCCGAGCTGGCGGACTTCGACCGTAAGCGCCGCCACTATCTGATCTACCGCTAAGGGGATGGCCATGCGTGCTAGGAAGTTCCTGACCGCGACCGTCGCACTGGTGGCGGTGACCACACTGACGACCTCGGGAGCGAGTGCCATCGCCACCGAAAACCACGGCGGGACCACGGCCGGGCGGTTCGACCGCCCGCAGCAGGGCTTCGCACCCGCGTGGACCTCGCTGCGCGACGGCAAGCCGTCCGACGCCGGGCTCGACGCGACGCCGATCAAAGCCGCGGAGAAGTTCATCGAGAGCTGGACGAAGCCGGACGCGACGGGTCACCCGCGCTTCTCCGGCGCCGTCGGCCTCCTCGCGCACGACGGTGTCGTGGTCGACAAGTACACCGCCGGGGCCGCGCTGCGCTATGCCGACGCGAGCGGCACCGAGCTGCCGCCCGCGCAGCAGGTGCCGATGCGGAACGACACGATCTTCGACATGGCCTCGATCTCGAAGCTGTTCACCTCGATCGCAGTGATGCAGCTCGTCGAGCAGGGCAGGGTCGATGTCGCCGCGCCGGTCGTGCGCTACCTGCCGGACTTCGGGGTCAACGGCAAGGAGTCGGTGACCGTCGAGCAGCTGCTCACGCACACCTCGGGCTTCGACGCCGACCCGGTCCCGTCGCTGTGGGCGGGCTACCCGGACATCCCATCGCGCCGTAAGGCCGTGCTGGACAGCAAGCTGATCCACGCGCCGGGCAGCACCTACCTCTACTCCGACATCAACCTGCTGACGCTCGGCTTCCTCGTCGAGAAGCTCACCGGGCAGCCGCTCGACAAGGTGGTCCACGACCGGCTGACAGCGCCGCTCGGCATGACCGACACCGGCTACAACCCGCCCGCGTCGAAGCTGGACCGCGTCGCGGCGACGGAGTTCGAGACGAACCCGGCACGCGGGCTGGTCCGCGGGCAGGTGCACGACGAGAACGCCTGGTCGCTCGGCGGGGTCGCCGGGCACGCCGGGGTGTTCTCCACGGCCGGTGACATGGCGACGCTGGCGCAGGCGATCCTCAACGGCGGGACCTATCGCGGGCACCGCGTCCTGCGGCCCGAGACCGTCCGGCTGATGCTGACGAACTACAACCAGAAGTTCCCCGACGACGCCCACGGCCTCGGCTTCGAGCTCGACCAGCCCTGGTACATGGGCGCGCTGGCCTCCCCGGTGACGGCAGGGCACACCGGCTTCACCGGCACGACGCTGGTCATCGACCCGGAGTCCCGCTCGTTCGCCATCCTGCTGACCAACCGGGTGCACCCGACCCGCAGCTGGGGCTCGATCAACCTCGCCCGCGAGACCTGGGCCAGCTCGCTCGCGAAGGCGATGGCCGTGCGTCCCGCCGACGGACGTGACGCCTGGTTCAGCGGCATCGGCGACGCGAGTTCGGCCACGCTCACGACCCGTCCACTCACAACGCGTGGCGGCGCGCTGAAGGTGTCGTTCGACGCCTTCGTCGACACCGAGGGCCCGACGGATCCGCTCGTGCTGGAGTCGAGCGCCGACGGAGTCACCTGGACGCCGGTTCCGCTGCGCGCGAACGGTCCGGGTGCTCCAGCAGACACTGTGACTTCGCTCTCAGGGCATGGCCACCGGGCGTGGTGGCGCGTGAGCGCAGAGGTGACCGGGGCAACCCAGACCACCCTTCGGTGGCGTTACGGGACCGACGCGCGTTACACCGGGAGGGGTGTTTCGGTGGACAGTGTGAAAGTCACTGAGCGCGGCCGGGTACTTCTCGACGGTGAGCGACAGGTGTCCGCTTTTTCCGCTTCGGGCTGGCAGTTGAGCAGCCGGTAACCGAACAGGCGCGTCCAGCCACCCTGAATGCCCCGGTCAGCGGGACAGAAGCCCTTGCATCGCGACACTAAGTTGCCAAGTCGTTAGCTTGCGCTCGTTAACAAGGCCGACCTGGTTAGCGACTTTCTGGTCAGCGATTAATCGTAAATCGAATCCGCAGACACGGATAGGTTGCGATCTTCCCGGAGGGTGTGGGTAGCCTTGTCCCAAATGCCAGCAGTTAGTAACTTTCCCACGGTGAGCGAAGCCGAGTCCGTAGTCATGGCGGCGCCGTCCGAGCACGCACTGGCGCCCAGCCCGGTGCGTGACGCGGACGCGAGTCCCCTGGTCCGGATCCGCTCGTTGCTGCCCGGGCTCGCCCGCGCCGAACAGCGAGTGGCCAAGGTCGTCCTCGACAACCCGGGCTCGGTGGCCCGGCGCAGCATCACCGAGGTGGCACTCGCCGCGAACACCAGCGAGACCACGGTGACCCGGTTCTGCAAGGCCATCGGCGTCGGCGGATATCCGCAGCTGCGCATCGCGCTGGCCGCGGACACCGCACGCACCGAGGCCCGCTCCAGCCGGAACCTCGGCGGCGAGATCGGTCTCGACGACGACCTGTCAGCGGTCATCAGCAAGGTCAGCTTCGCCGACGCGCGTGCCGTCGAGGAGACGGCCGAGCAGCTCGACGTCGCGATCCTGCAGGAGGTCATCGACCTCGTGGCGAGCGCGGGCCGGGTCGACGTCTACGGCGTCGGCGCGAGCGCGTTCGTGGCCGCGGACCTGCAGCAGAAGCTGCACCGCATCGGCCGGGTCTGCTTCGCCTGGTCCGACACGCACATCATGCTGACCTCGGCCGCCGTGCTCAGCCCCGGCGACGTCGCGGTGGGCATCTCGCACACGGGCGCGACCACGGACACCGTGGAAGCGCTGCGGGTGGCCCGCGAGCATGGGGCGATCACCGTGGCGGTGACCAACTTCCCGCGCTCGCCGATCACCGAGGTCGCCGACCACGTGCTGACCACGGCCGCCCGCGAGACGACGTTCCGCTCCGGGGCGACGGCGAGCCGCATCGCGCAGCTCACCGTCATCGACTGCCTGTTCATCGGGGTGGCGCAGCGGCACATGGACGCGTCGGTCAACGCACTGGACGCGACCAGGGACGCGGTGGGTTCACACAGGCTCGGGGTTCGTCCGGACGGCCGTCGGCGACCGCGGGAAACCGGCAAATGAGCGAAGCGGCCGGAGTGGGCTCCCGCGAGGGAGCGGAAAACTACGGAGTGAGGCGCATGATGACAGTCCCCCGGCAGGTGGTGCATGTCGATTCGCCCACCGAGCAGCGCAACCCGCGCACCACCGACATCGACCTGATGCCGACCATCGGCATCCTCGGCATGCTCAACGCCGAGGATCGCCGGGTGCCGGACGCGGTCGCCGCGGTGCTGCCACAGGTGGCGCGTGCGGTGGACTTCGCCGTGGAGGCGCTGCGCGGCGGGCACCGGATCCACTACGTCGGCGCCGGCACCTCCGGCCGCCTGGCCACCCTGGACGCCGCCGAGTTGGTGCCGACGTTCAACGTGCCGCCGGACTGGTTCGTCGCCCACCACGCCGGTGGTGAGCGCGCGCTGCGTCAGGCCGTCGAGAACGCCGAGGACGACGCCAAGAGCGGTGCCGCCGAGATCGCCGAGACGGTCGAGCCCGGCGACTTCGTGCTCGGGCTGACGGCTTCCGGGCGGACGCCGTACGTGCTCGGCGCGCTGGCCGCGGCGAGCCGTCGCGGCGCCCGGACCGGCCTCATCTCCGGCAATCCGGTCGCGCTCAAACCTGCCGGAGTCGATGTGCTCATCGCCGTCGACACCGGTCCCGAGGCGATCGCCGGGTCGACCAGGATGAAGGCCGGGACGGCGCAGAAGCTGATCCTGACCTCGTTCTCGACCGCGACGATGATCCGGCTGGGGCGGACGTACTCGAACCTGATGGTCAGCATGCGCGCCACGAACGCGAAGCTGCGCGGCCGGACGGTCCGGATCCTGCGCGAGGCCACCGGGATGAGCGCGCAGGACTGTTCCGAAGCACTGACCGACGCGGACGGCGATCTCAAGGTCGCGCTGGTCCACCTGCTTTCCGGGGTGGACGTGGCGGGCGCGGCGAAGGCACTCGAAGCCGCGGACGGGCACGTCCGCAAGGCACTGGACTCGGTCCACGTGCGGGCCAGCTGAACCCCAGTCCCCTGACCGCGCCCCACACTTCGCCGCTCCAGCCCCACGCCCAGTCCAGCCGGAGGTCCCTGAAGGCCACCAAGACGGCGTTAAACGCTGTCATGGTGGCCTTCAGGGACTTCTGGGGCGGCTAGCCCGCGAGCGCCCACGACCGGCCGAGCTGCCAGGCCGCGCACACGCCGACGTCGAGCAGGTACGGCGCGGCGTGTCCGCATCGGCCGTCGCCGCCGCCCGGCGCGACCGGCTGGCCGTGCCCCATGCCGGTGATCGAGTAGGTCTCGACGGCCACCCGCCCGGCCGAGTCCCGATACACCGCGTGCGGGAATCCGCCGACCGTGTCGGTGCCCGCCGCCGTCGCCGCGCCGACGTCGGTCCACTGCTCGGCGAGCTCGCGCAGGTTCGCCGGGGCGACGGTGTAGTCGGCCGTGCCCTGCCAGATGCTCACGGTCGGCCGCGTGCCGGTGAACGCGCTCGCCGCCCGAACCTTGTCACCCCACTGCTTCGGCGTCAGGTTCTTGCCGGGGTTCATGCACCCGAAAGCCTCGATGGTCGAGCTCGCGCACCCGAACGGGAGCCCTGCGACGATCCCGCCGCCGCCGAACAGCTCCGGGTACGCCGCCAGCATCACCGACGTCATCCCGCCGCCCGCGGACAGCCCGGAGACGTACACGCGCTTCGCGTCGGCGCCGGTATCGGCGATCGCGCGGCGGGTCATCTGCGCGATCGACTCCGCTTCGCCGGACCCGCGCGTCGTGTCGCCGGACTGGAACCAGTTGAAGCACTTGCTGAGATTGTTCCCCGAAACCTGTTGCGGGAGAACAAGAGTGAACCTCCAGCGCTCGGCGAGCTCGACCCAGCCGGAGCCCTGGCCGTAGCCGCTCGCGTCCTGGGTACAGCCGTGCAGCGCCACGACGACGGGACGTCCGGGCGGCAGCCCGTCGGGCACGTATTCGAACATCTGCAGCGCGCCAGGGTTGCTCCCGAACCCGGTGACCGGCCGGATCGTGCTCGCCAAGGCCGGTGCGGCGAACGCGAGCAGCGCCGACACCACCAGGCCGATGAGAAGCTTCCGCATCGAGACCACCTCCTTGTGACCGCCGTCACGCTGAGAGTAGGCACGCTCGCACCGCGTTCCCACAGTGACCGCCACCACAGTCGACGCCGGTTTTGTGTGGCTGGAACGGATACCGGCGCGCGCCGGGCCTGCCTACCGTCGCCGTATGCGGCTCACCCTGGTTCTCGCCGGACTGCTCCTCACCTCGCTCGTCGCCACACCGGCGGCGACGGCGGTGCCGCGGTGCGCACCGGTCACCGTCCCCGGGGCCGCCCACCAGGAACAGTCCTGTTTGGACGATCTGACGACGACCGGGACCCTGGTCAGCGGCCACACCGTGCAGGCGGACTGGGCCGGGCTGACCTCGGCCGGGCTGCCCGCGCCGAGCGGTGTCCCCGGTGTCCAGGTCGACGGGTACTTCCCGGACACCTCGACGACCAACACCGCGCACGGCTGGAACCACGACGCACAGTTCGTGCTGCGGTTGCCGGAGAAGTGGAACGGCGGGCTGGTGGTGTCGGGCTCACCCGGCGTCCGCCGCCAGTACGCGAACGACCGGGCCATCGGCGACCAGGTGATCGCAGCCGGTTACGCGTTCGCCGCCACAGACAAGGGCAACACCGGCGCGGACTTCTTCACCGACGGACGCCGTCCGGGTGACGCGCTCACCGAGTGGAACGACCGGGTGACCCAGCTGACGATCGCCGCCAAACTCGCCGCGGCGCGGCACTACGGCCGGTTCCCGTCCCGCACGATCGCGGCGGGCCTGTCGAACGGCGGCTACCTCGTGCGGTGGCAACTGGAGAACCGCGCCTGGCTCTACGACGGCGGCGTCGACTGGGAAGGCACGCTCTGGCGCGAAAACGGGCCTAACCTGTTCACCTTCCTGCCGCCGGCCCTCGCGGCATATCCGGCGTACGTGGCCGGTTCCGAACAGGCGCACCAAGCGATCCTGGACGCCGGGTTCGCGCCCGGGTCAGAGTTCCTGTGGGCGTACCACGATCAGGTGTACTGGGGCCTGACACAGCGTATTTACCGCAGCGAGGTCGACCCAGCATTCACCGGCGACGACGCCACGTACGACTACGCGTCACGGCCTGCGTCGGTAAAGCACGCTGTCGAACGGATCTCCCTGACCGGCCGGATCGGCAAACCCCTGCTCACCCTGCACGGCACGCTCGACACCCTGCTCCCGATCAGCCGCGACTCCGACGTCTACCAGGGGCTGATCGCCGCCCAGGGCCGCGCGAGCCTGCAGCGGTACTACCGGATCGAGGGCGGCAACCACGTCGACGGCCTGGTGGACGTCTACCCGGACGAACTGCGCCCGATCGGCCCCTGCTTCCGCACGGCGTTCACGACACTCGAAAGCTGGCTGGGCGGCACCCGCCCACCCGCGTCGGCGACCATCCCCCGCCCCGCGAACACCTCCCCCGCCGACCTCGCGCGCACCTGCTCCCTCACGCCCTGACCTCCGCCGAGCCTGATTGCCCCTGAAGGCCACCATGAGGGACCTAGACGCCCTCATGGTGGCCTTCAGGGACTTCCGGGCGGACGAGCGTGGCTCACTAACTGGCTGACCAGGTAAAATGCCCCGCAACCGCGCCGATATCCAACGCAACTCGTCGACGAGTTGCGGGGGAGTGCGGGGTTGCACTCAGGGGCGAAGGCGGTGCAGTCGGAGGGCGAGCTGAAGTTCCAGGGCTCGCTCCGGGGACTGCCAGTCGTCGCCGAGCAGGGACGCGATCCGGTCCAGGCGCTGGACGACGGTGTTCACGTGGACGTGCAGCTCGTCCTTGGCGCGCGTCAGGTTGGCGCCGCACGAGAAATACGCGCGCAGCGTGCCGAGCAGGTCCGTGCCGCGACGGACGTCGTAGTCCAGCACCGGCCCGAGCGTCGAGGCGACATAGGCGGCGAGGTCGGCATGTTCGCCGAGGACCATGCCGAGGAACCCGAGGTCCGCCATCGACGCGCCTTCGCCAGGACGGCCGAGCGCCAGCAGGGTGCCGACGCAGCGGGCCGCCTCGGCGTGCGCCTCCGCCAGTGCGGCCGGGCCGGACACCGGGCCCGCCGCGCCGACCGTGACCGCGCAGTCCATTGTGGACCTCAGGGCCGCGCTCACTTTCCTTGCCAGCAGGCCTGGATCGTCACCCACCGCCAGCGCGACGACCTGTTCGGCGTGTACCCCGACGAGCTCGGCGTGCCGGGCCGCGGCGGCCGCCAGGCGACGGCGTGAGACGCCCTCGGCGTGCGCGATCAGGACCGTGTGCGGTGCCGACAAGTCGACAGCGAGGCGTCGTCCGCGCGCGAGCAGCGCCGCGGGATTGCGGTCCGGCGCGGTCAGCAGGTCGGTCAGCAGCTCACCGCGGACCTCGTCCTCGGCCTGCGCGACCGACCGCCGCAGCATCAGCAACAGCGCGGTGACGACACCGGCGCGCTCGAACAGCGCGCGGTCGGCCCCGGCCAGCCCCGGCCGTCCGCCGAGGACCAGGCTGCCCAGAAGTTCTTGTCCCGCTTGCACAGCACAGACCCAAGTGTCCTCAGTGGACACCGCGCGCCCACTCGTGCGCGACAGGGCAACGGCTCGGAGGTCGAGTTCGGGGGCGACCCCGGAACGCGCGAGTTCCGCGCCCTCGGCGTCGTACACGGCGAGGTCTCCGTGCAGGACGTCCGCCACCGCGGCGGCGACCTCGGCCAGCTGCCCGCCGCGGAGCACCAGGTCCATCAGCCGATCGTGGGCGTCTTCGGCCCGCCGCATGGTCGAGTTCGCCGCGTTCAGTTCGGCCGCCGCGCGGCGCGTCTCGTCGAGCAAGTGCGCGCTGTCGAGCGCGATCGCCGCGTGGTCGGCCAGCGACGAGAGCAGCGCGACCTCGCCGGCGGTGAACTCGCGCGGCTTCCGGTCGGAGGCGAACAGCACGCCGATCACCTTGCTGCCGATCGCGAGCGGCACGCCGAGGATCGCGGTGAGCCCCTCGTCCTGGACGCCGGTGTCGATCGGCGACGTGTGCCGGAACCGCTCGTCGGCGAAGTAGTCAGCGGTCGCGTACGGCCGCGCGGTCTGGGCGACGAGCCCGCCGAGGCCGTCCCCCATCCCGAGCACGACCTGCTGGAACAGCGCGGAAACCGAACCGTCCGTGACCCGGACGTAGGTCTTGCCCGCGGCCTCGTCGTTGAGGCTGAGATACGACACGTCGACCCCGAGCAGCGTCCGGGCGCGGCGGACGATCGACCGCAGCACGGCGTCGGGATCGCTGAGCCGCGCGAGGTCGCTCGCGGTGTCGAACAACGCGGTGAGCTCGGCTTCGCGGCGGCGGTGTTCGGCGAGCGTGTGCTGGATCCGCAACGCCAGCCCGGCCGCGGCGCCGAGCTCGCCCAACTGCCCTTCGGAGAGCTCGCCGGAAGCCCGCGCCGCGACCGCGACCTCGGCCAGCCGCTCGCTGCCCGCACCGGCGGCGAGCAGTTCGAGCAGCTGAAGCAGGACTTCCGACGAGATCTCCACCCGGGTCATGCTTTCACTACGGACCGGTCTGTAACAGCCGGAACGTCCTCGTGCAGCGAAGAGCCTCGTGTCTCGCGCCCGGCGAGCAGCGCGACGACCGTGATCACGCACATGCCGACTACGTACAGCGAGATCGGGAGCGTGCTGTGATAGCTCCTGAACAGCGCGACCGCGATGAGCGGCGCCACCGCCCCGGCCGCGATCGACGACAGCTGCCCGCCGACGGAAAGGCCGGTGTAGCGCACGCGCGTCGGGAACTGCTCCGCGAAGAACGCGGCCTGCGGGCCGTACATCGCGCCGTGCAGCACGAGCCCGATGGTCGCGGCGACGATGATCAACCCCGGCGATTTCGTGTCCATCATCGCGAAGAACCCGAACGCCCACGCGGCCATGCCGAGCGCGCCGAACAGGTACACCGGCTTGCGGCCGACCCGGTCGGAAAGCGCTCCCCACAAGGGAATCGTGACGAAGTGGATGGCCGAGCCGATGAGCACGGCGTTGAGCCCGGCGGACTTCGGCAGCCCCAGCCCGGTCGTGACGTAGACGAGGATGAACGCGGTCAGCACGTAGTAGGAGACGTTCTCCGCCATCCGCGCGCCGATGGTGACCAGCACCTGGCGCCAGTTGTAGCGGAAGACCTCCAGGACCGGCGTGTGCTGCTTCTCGCCCAGCGCGGCGGCTTTCTCCTGTGCGGCAAGGAAAACGGGAGATTCGCTGACGGCCAGCCGAATCCACAGCCCGATCACGACCAAGACCCCGGACAGCAGGAACGGGACCCGCCAGCCCCACGACAGGAACGCCGCGTCGGACTGCGTCGCGGCCAGGATCGCGAGAACGGCCGTGGCCAGCAGGTTCCCACCCGGCGCCCCACACTGCGGCCACGACGCCCAGAAGCCCCGGCGTTTCGCGTCGCCGTGCTCGGAGACGATCAGCACGGCGCCGCCCCACTCGCCACCGAGCGCGAAGCCCTGGACGAGGCGCAGGACAGTCAGCAGGATCGGCGCGGCGGCCCCGGCGACGGCGTACGTCGGCAGGACGCCCATCAGGCAGGTCGAGCCGCCCATCAGCAGCAGGCTCAGTATCAGCAGCTTCTTCCGGCCGACCTTGTCACCGAAGTGCCCGAACACCAGCCCGCCGATCGGCCGCGCGAGGAAACCGATGGCGTAGGTGAGGAACGCCAGCAACGTGCCGGTGAGCGGATCGGCGGTGGGGAAGAAGAGTTTGTTGAACACCAGGGCGGCGGCCGAGGTGTAGAGGAAGAAGTCGTACCACTCGATGGTGGTGCCGATCAGGCTGGCGCCGACTACCTTGGGGATCGAGGACACGAGAGAACTCGCAATCTTGTTGGTGTGCGGGACTATCCGGCGGTCCAGCCGCCATCCATCGACAGCGACGCCCCGGTGACGTGCCCGGAATGCCTGCCACAGAGCCAAGTGACGAGCGCGGCGACGTCAGCGGGGTCGATCAGTTGCTTGATCGCGGCGCGGCGAAGGAGCACCTCCGCGACGACTTCGTCGGGTTCGAGGCCGTGTTCGGCCGCCTGCGCGGCGAGCTGGCCGGTGATCAGCGCGGTGCGCACGTAACCCGGGCTGACACAATTGCTGGTGACGCCGTGCTCGGCGCCTTCGAGCGCGGCGACCTTCGAGAGGCCTTCGAGCGCGTGTTTCGCCGTGACGTAAGCGACCTTGAACGGGCTCGCCCGCAGGCCGTGGACGCTCGACATGTTGACGATCCGGCCCCAGCCGCGCGCGTACATATGCGGCAGGGTGCGGCGGATCAGCAGGAACGGCGCGGTGACCATCAACGCCTGGATGCGCGCGAACTGCTCGGGCGGGAAATCGGGCAGCGCGGCGACGTGCTGGAAACCGGCGTTGTTGACCAGGATGTCGACCTCGGCGGGCAGTTTGCCGACGGTCTCGGCGTCGGTCAGGTCGACCGGGTGCGCCCAGCCGCCGACCTCGTTCGCGGCGCGCTCCGCGGCGTCACGGTCGATGTCGACGACATGGACCTTGGCCCCGGCCTCGGCCAGCGCCCGCACACAGGCGAGCCCGATGCCACCCGCCCCGCCGGTCACGAGCGCGACGCGACCGCCCAGGTCATTGTGATCTACACCACTCATAGCCGAGAACGATAAGTCTCACCCGCCGGTCGAGCCATGTACCCACTCACCACAACTTCCGAAGATCCCATGTGCCCCAGCCCCATACGATTCGATTGCCCCTGAAGGCCACCATCACGGCGTATTACGCCGTGATGGTGGCCTTCAGGGGCAATGACAGGGAAGTCCTACGCGGGGCGAGGGGGCAACGTGGCGACGAGTTGCCGCCAGGCGGGGGCGGGGATGACCAGGGCGCCGGACGCGGGGGACTTCGAGTCGCGGATGGCCACGGCACCGGGGGTCTGCGCGACCTCGACGCAGTTGCCATCGTGCCCATCGCCACCGCTGTGGCTGCTCTTCCGCCACCGGGCACTGGCCAGGTCCACCGTGCTCGCCTCTTCCGGCTCGATCACATCTCGGCGATCATCCGCTCGATCAACGCGACGGAAGCCTGCTCGTCCAGCGCCAGACCAGCCAGATGATCGAAGACGAGCCTAGCAGCGCGAACCTCCTCCACTCTTTCGACTTCCACCGAACCGAACCCGTACTCGACGTAGGCAAGATCAGGCTCCGCCGGATCAGGAAAACTCACTACCGCGAAATTGCTGTACAGCCCACTGTGCGAGCCAGCGCTGAGAGGAACCACCTGCACTACGACATTCGACAGGTCAGCTAGTTCAAGGAGGTGCTCCAACTGCTCGCGATCACAGCGCGGCCGACGCATCGCCGATTCGTCGATGATCGCGTGCACGGTGAGCAATGGTTCCTCGAAAAGCCGACGTTTGCGCCGCAGTCGAACGGTGACCTGGTTCTCCAGGCTGTGTCCCCTGAACGGCACCCGCGCACCCGCGTAGGTCGCCCGCATGTAGCGCTCGCTCTGGAGGATGCCGGGAATGAAGCCCAGTTCGTAGGTCCGTATGACCGAGGCTTCGGCCTCGACCGGCACGAAACCCCGGTCATCGACACCGAAGGCGTGCCACCAGCCCTTTTCCTTCGCGCGGTCGTACATGCGGACGTAGTACGGGTAGTCGTTGGTAATCACTCCGTACCGGTCCAGCAGGGCCATGAAGTCGTTGTACGACGGGTGCTGCCCGTTCTCGATCCGGGACAGCTTCGGCTTCGAGATGCGGACCGTCCTCCCGGCTTCGTCCAGGCTCATGCCGGTCGCCTCGCGCAGGCGCCGCAGGGTTCGCCCCAGTACGCGGCGACGGTAGGTCGAGCCCAGCCGCTCGCTCACCGCACTCTCACCCCCAGCCACGACATGATCACGAATCGTAAGCCGGAACGTGCAGAGTGAAACGTTTCCACGCCGGAGTCCGCCGCGCACCCTCCCCCGATGGATTACCCCTACGAGCTGCAATACCGCCGGGAACCCTCGCGCGCGCTCGAACACATCGAGGTCATCGACGACATGGGATTCCTCCTCGAACAGCACCGGGAACGCAAGGAAGCCTGGGTCGTCGAATACGCGATCGGGTGCGCGGAGGACTTCCTCGAACGCCGGTGTGTCAAGCCGGGGACGTTCCTGGTGACCGTCCACCGCCTGTTCCCGCCGGACCGGCGGGAACACGTCGTCACCGTGCGGTGTCAGCTCGCGGCGTCGGAAATGCTCTTGGCTTCCTTGGCCCCGGCCTCGAACGCCTCGCAGCAGAACAAGAGCCAGCCCCGCACGCCCTCGACGTCGCCCGCGGCGAAACCCGCCGCGAACTCGTTGTACTTGCGGACGCGCCTGAAGTAAAAGACCTCGGGCACGCTCAACGCCTTCGGGTCCAGCCCGGTCGCGATCATCGTCAGCCGGGCCGCCGCGCGCGCGACTACGCCGTCAGCGCTGCCGAACGGCTTCAGCGCGAGCAACTCCCCGTGCACGACAGCGCTCAGCACCGGCCCCGGGACCGAAGTCGCTCCGGTGACCAGTTGCGCGAGGAGCTCCAGACGAGGCCCCGCGTCGCCATCCGTGCGGGGACGTCCCAGCGCGTCCGGGTCCGTGACCAGATCCGCCGCGGCCAGGACGTGCATCCGCGCGAGGGCTTGCATCGGCGCGCGGCGCCAGGTCGGCAGCAGTGACTCCAGGGTCTCGGCGACCCGCAGCGAACCGGCGAGCACCGGGTCGCTGACCGAACCGTCCGCGGGCAGTTCCGGGTCCGCGCCCTCGATCCCGGCCGACGCCCGCGCCGCTCGCACCGAGGCCTCGGCGGCGGTCGCGGACCCGTCACGCAGGTTCACCGGCGAGCGGTGCACCGCGAACACCGCGTCCTGCGCGGATTTCGCGGCCGCCGCGACGCCTTCGAGCTCCAGCAACGGCCTCAGCGGGTCGTTCACGCTTCCAGCACCTGCCCCGCGCGCTGCACCACGGGCGGTTCGACCGACCACGGGAAGTTGATCCAGCGGTCCGTCCTCTTCCAGACGTACTCGCATTTGACCGTCGAGTGCGGTTTCTCGTAGATCACCGCGCAGCGCACGTCGGCGACGTGCTCCACGCAGAAGTCGCGGACCAGCTTCAGCGTCGCGCCGGTGTCGGCCACGTCGTCGGCGATCAGGACCTTCTTGCTCGTCAGGTCGACCACGTTCGGCACCGGTGGGAGCACCACCGGCAGGTCGAGGCGCTGGTCGACGCCGGTGTAGAACTCGACGTTCATCACGTGCAGGTTCTTCACGTCCAGCGCGTACCCGAGCGAACCGGCGACGAACAGGCCGCCGCGCGCGATCGAGAGGATCAGGTCGGGCTCGAACCCGTCCCCGGCGATCTCCCGCGCCAGGTCCCGGCTGGCCGTCCCGAACAACTCCCAGGTGAGCTCTTCCCGCTCTCCGGCCATCGTCTTCGTCCTCCTCGATCGATCCCGCGAGCATAGGCAACCGCGAAGTGGACTGGCGAAATGCTTCAGTATTGGATATCTAGAACAGCCACTCCTGACCTTAGGCTGGGACTGTGACCGACTGGAACGACACCCCGACCCTGTCCGGCGAGCATGTGCGACTCGAACCGCTGACCCGCGACCACGCCAAGGGCCTCTTCGAAGCCGGTGCTGATCCCGAGGTTTGGACGTGGCTCAGCGTCCGCCAGCCCGTGGACCTCGTCCAAACGGAACAGATGATCGACGTGATGCTCAGCGACCCCGCGCGGCGGGCATGGGCGCAGATCGACGCGCACACCGGCGACGTCGCGGGCACCACTTCCTACTACCAAGTAGTTCCACCGCACCGGATCCTGTCGATCGGGCACACCTGGATCGGCAGGCCGTGGCAGCGGACCCCGCTCAACACCGAGTCGAAACTCCTCCTGCTGCGACGGGCTTTCGACGATCTCGACGCCCAGCGAGTCGCCTGGGAGACCGACCTCCGCAACGAACGGTCCCAGCGCGCGATCGAGCGGCTGGGCGCGCGGCGCGAGGCAGTCCTGCGCGCACACCGCATCCGCCCGGACGGGACGTCGCGTGACACGGTCGTGTACTCGGTGACCGCCGAGGAGTGGCCGGGAGTAGCGGAGGGGCTGCGAACTCGCCTCTCACGGTGAAACTGACGGGCAACCTGGCTGCAACCTTTTACATCGCGTACTAACGTCACTAGCGTGCCGTAAGCCGTGAGCCGCGGGTTCGCATCATCAGGAGGCCTTGCAACCATGACCGAGCAGTCCCCAGCGCTGGACAACCTGCTCAACGAGAGCCGCACCTTCCCGCCGAGCGACGAATTCGCCGCTCAGGCCAACGCGAAGGACGATCTCTACGCCGAAGCCGACGCCGACCGCGAGGCCTTCTGGGCGAAGCAGGCCGAGCGGCTGCACTGGGACACCAAGTGGACCCAGGTATTGGACTGGACCAATGCGCCGTTCGCGAAGTGGTTCATCGGCGGCAAGCTGAACGTGGCCTACAACTGTGTCGACCGCCACGTCGACGACGGCCACGGCGAGCAGGTCGCCATCCACTGGGTCGGCGAACCGGGCGACACCAGGGACATCACCTACGCGCAGCTGAAAGACGAGGTTTCCAAGGCCGCGAACGCCCTGACCTCGCTGGGCCTCAGCGCCGGCGACGTCGTCGGGATCCAGCTGCAGATGATCCCCGAGGCCATCATCGCGATGCTCGCGTGCGCGCGCATCGGCGTGCTCCACAACGTCGTCTTCGGCGGCTTCTCGCCGACAGCGCTCCGCGCGCGTGTCGACGACGCGGCCGCGAAGGTCGTCATCACCTCCGACGGGCAGTACCGCCGCGGCAAGGCCGCGCCGATGAAGGCGAACGTCGACGAAGCGCTCGAAGGCGCCGAGACGGTCGAAAAGGTCATCGTCGTCCGCCGCACGGGTAGCGACCTCGAAGGCGAAGTGCCGTGGAACGAGGGTCGCGACGTCTGGTGGCACGACCTCGTCGACGCGCAGTCCACGGAGCACACTCCGGAGGCCTTCGACGCCGAGCACCCGCTGTTCATCCTCTACACCTCAGGCACCACCGGGAATCCCAAGGGCATCCTGCACACCTCCGGCGGCTACCTGACGCAGGCGGCGTACACGCACCACAACGTCTTCGACCACAAGGCGGGCGAGGACGTCTACTGGTGCACCGCCGACATCGGCTGGATCACCGGGCACAGCTACATCGTCTACGGGCCGCTCGCGAACCGCGTCACGCAGGTCGTCTACGAAGGCACGCCGAACACCCCGCACGAGGGACGGCACTGGGAGATCGTGCAGAAGTACAAGGTCTCCATCTACTACACCGCGCCCACGCTGATCCGCACGTTCATGAAGTGGGGCAAGGAAATCCCCGAGAAGTACGACCTCACCTCGCTGCGGGTCCTGGGCAGCGTCGGCGAGCCGATCAACCCCGAGGCGTGGATCTGGTATCGCGAGAACATCGGCGCGGGCAAGACCCCGATCGTCGACACCTGGTGGCAGACCGAGACCGGCGCGATCATGATCTCGCCGCTGCCGGGCGTCACGTCCACGAAGCCGGGCTCGGCGCAGCGGGCGCTCCCGGGCATCTCGATGAAGGTCGTCGACAACGACGCGGCCGAGGTCGGCAAGGGCGGCGGCGGTTACCTGGTGCTCGACCAGCCGTGGCCGTCGATGCTGCGCGGGATCTGGGGCGACGAGGCGCGCTACCGGGAGACGTACTGGTCCCGCTTCGCGGACCAGGGCTTCTACTTCGCCGGTGACGGCGCGAAATACGACTCCGACGGCGACGTCTGGCTACTGGGCCGCGTCGACGACGTGATGAACGTGTCCGGGCACCGGATCTCCACCACCGAGGTCGAATCCGCGCTGGTCTCGCACCCGACGGTCGCCGAGGCCGCGGTCGTCGGCGCGTCCGACCCGACCACCGGGCAGGGCATCGTCGCGTTCGTCATCCTGCGCGGCAACGCCGTCGACGGTGGTGAAGAGGCCATCCAGGCACTACGCAACCACGTCGCGAAGGAAATCGGCCCGATCGCGAAGCCGCGGCAGATCCTGGTCGTCCAGGAACTGCCGAAGACGCGGTCCGGCAAGATCATGCGCCGCCTGCTGCGCGACGTCGCGGAGAACCGCGAGGTCGGCGACGTCACGACGCTGGCCGACTCGTCGGTGATGGCACTGATCTCGTCCGGCCTGAGCTCCGGCAAGACCGAGGAGTAGATTTCTGATTGCCCCTGAAGGCCACCATGAGGGACTCTAGGTCCCTCATGGTGGCCTTCAGGGCGTTTGAGACAGTGATCGGGACCCCAACGCGCGGTAGTCGAACGCTTGTTCTACGCTGTCGCCCGGGAGTACCCATTCCAGCCGGCAAGGAGACGCACCGACGATGACCGTGGATGCCTTGACACACCAAGAGGAAACGGCGACCGAAGCGGCACTCGACTCGACGCCGCAGGCAGCGGAGTCCACCCCCGAGCCCGCCGTCTCCGAGTCCACCTCCACGACTCCGGAAACGCCCGAGGCCGAGACCCCGGCCGAGGAGGCCCCGAAGCCGAAGCGCGGCCGCCCCAAGGTCGCGACGACGGCCAAGAAGACCCGCACGGTCGAGCTCGTCCTCACCGTCACCGGTACCGCCGACGGTGAGTGGCAGGCCGAGCTCAAGAACGGCAGCAAGTGGGTCGCCAAGGGCCTGGAGATCCCCGCCGCCGCGGTTTCGCGCGCCGCGAAGGAGCTGCACCAGGACCTCTCCGGTCCGATCGACGAAGTGATCAACCAGGCCCGCGAGGCGCAGGCCGCGAAGGTCGCCCAGCTGGAAGCCGAGCTGGAGAAGGCCAAGGCGGCCCTCGCCGAGCTCGACACCGAAAACTAAAGACTCACCGGCCGCCGGGGCGGGTGCCGGAGTTCTTTCCGGCATCCGCTCTCGCACTGGTTGCCCTAGACTTCGTATACAACGTGTATGGAGTCAGGGGGCAGCGGTGACCGGGCGCGACAAAGCGTACGAATACCTCAAAACCACCGTGCTGACCGACCCCGGCGTCCAGGGCGAATTCCTCAGTGAGCAGGAGATCGCGGACAGCGTGGGCGTCTCCCGCACCCCGGTCCGCGAAGCGCTGCTGATGCTCGCGGCCGAAGGTCTCGTCCAGCTGGTCCCCAAGCGCGGCGCGTACATCGCCCCGCTCACCAGCAAGGAACTGCGCGAGCTCGTCGAGCTCCGCGGCGTTCTCGAGCGGTTCGCTGCCGAAAAAGCGCTGGCAGACGGCACCGTCCCGGTCGCCGAGATGCGCGCGGCGCTCGAAGCCCAAGCGCGGCTCGCCAGTCCCGAGCGGGCCAAGGACTTCATCGACCTCGACGCCCAATTCCACAGCCTGCTGATCGCGTCGACCGGCAACGCGATGCTGATCCGCACCTACACCGGCCTGCGTGACAGGCAGATCCGCGCCGGGCTCGTCGCCCTGTTCAGCACTCCCCGGCGTCAGGCCGCGGTGCTCCGTGAGCACCAGGCGATCGTCGACGCGCTCGCGGCGGGAGACCTCCCGGCGACGCTGGCCGCGATCGACGACCACCTGGGCACGACGCTGAACCTTCAGCTCACCAACTGAAGCTCATCCTGGTCGGGATCGCGCCCGAGCAAGACGCCGACGATGCTCACGACAGCCGTCGCCACCAGGTAGATCGCGATGGCGAACCAGCTTCCGTATCCGGCGAGCAGCGCGGTCAGCAGCAGCGGCGCGGGCGCGCCACCGATGACCCCGGCGAGCGTGTACGCCAGCGAGCTGCCCGTGTAGCGCAGGCGCGGCGTGAACTGTTCGGTCACCAGCGCTGCCTGCGGGCCGTACATCGCCGAGTGGATCACCAGCGCGACGACGACGCCGAGCACCAGCATCAGGAACGAACCGCCGCTGATCAGCGGGAAGAACACGAACGGCCAGATCCCGGCCGCGATCGTGGCGAACAGGGAGAGCTTGCGCCTGCTGACCCGGTCGGACAGGGCACCGAACGCCGGGATCAGCACGAGCTGGAACGCCGAGCCGATCATCACCGCGGCGAGCCCGGCACCGCGGGAAAGCCCGGTGTGCGAGGTGACGTAGGTCAGGACGAAGACGGTGAACAACGCGTACAGCACGTCCGGGCAGACGCGGACCAGCACGGCCGCGAGCAGCGCGCGACGCTCGGTGCGGAACACCTCGGAGATCGGCGCGGACGAGCGCTCACCCTGCTCGGCGAGCCGCCGGAACACCGGCGTCTCCTCCAGCTTCAGCCGGATCCACAGGCCGAACCCGAAGAGCACCCCGGACAGCAGGAACGCCACGCGCCAGCCCCAGGAGTTGAACTGGGCCTCGGTCAGCAACGCCGCCAGCAGCGCCAGAACGCCGTTGGCCAGCAGGTTTCCCGCGGGCGGCCCGAGCTGCGCCGCCGAAGCCCAGAAACCGCGCTTGCGCGGATCGCCGAACTCGCTCGACAGCAGCACGGCGCCGCCCCACTCGCCGCCGATGCCGACGCCCTGGGCGAACCTCAGCGCGACCAGCAGCGCGGCCGCGAACCCGCCGATGTTCTCGTAGGTCGGCAGCACGCCGATCAGGAACGTGGCGACGCCGGTGAGCACCAGCGTCATCACCAGGATCCGCTTACGGCCGAGCCGGTCGCCGAGCCTGCCGAACACGAACCCGCCGATCGGCCGCGCGAGATACCCGACCGCGTAGGTCGAGAACGCGGCGAGCGTCCCGGCGAGCTTGTCTCCGGAGGGGAAGAACAGGTCGCCGAAGATCGTCGCCGCCGCCACGGAGTACGCCGCGAAGTCGTACCACTCCAGTGCGATGCCGGAGAGACTCGCCGCGAACGCGCGCCTCAGAACGCGTCTGAGAACTGACGTAGCAGCCGCCGCTCGAAGCCTCGGGCACCTGTCCTTCGAAGCCGCCTACCCTCCACAAAGGACGAAAAAGCGGCCTATTCGCCCGTTTCATACCGCTATGACCGTTTCATGCGTGCTCCTGAAGGCCACCATGACGGCGTTAAACGCCGTGAAGGCTCCCATCAGGGCACACGGCAAGTCTGGGGTGGCGACTGAAGGGGACTTCCCCTCGACTCAACCTTGCAAAAGTCCCCGTCCAGCACGAACGGACCTCCGGCGAGGCCGAGTGGGCACTGATCGTCACCGGCCCCGCACCGGAGAACGTCCTGCTCACCGCCGCCTGCGATCACACCGACCGCGCCCTGGAGGCCCACGGCGTCGCGTGGAGCAAGAACGCCGGGCCGGACGTCGTCTCGCGGCGCGCGTGGCGACTTGTCGACGTCGCCGACCGCCTCGACGAGCTGACGCTCACCGCCTGGGTGGACGGGACGCTGATCCAGCAGGGCACGCTGGCGGAGCTGCTCACGCCGTCGTACTGGCTCGACGTCCTGCGCGAGCGGGACCTGTACGCCCCGGGCACCCTGCTGATTTCCGGCACGATCCCGATGCTGCCCGGGGTCGACCAGTTCGGCACGTCGTGGCGCGTGGCGCTGACCGACCCCGCGACCGGCGACTCGGCCGAGCTCGCCTACGACGTGCGGTTGCTCCCGGAAGCCATCGGCTGAGCGAGCTCGCCGATGAGGGCGCGATAGGCGGCCTTCATCGGCAGCTCCCGCTCGACCCGCACCGCGCGGTTTTCCCGCCACAGCCCGACTCCGCGACGCTGCCAGGCCGGCAGCTCGGCGAAGTTGATCCCACGGCGGAAAAGCAGCTCGTTGCGATCGGAGAACGTGGAGTGTTCCAGCTCACCGGTCGCCTCCGCGCGGGTCTTGCCCTCAGTGCGAAGAGTCCAGTAGCACCAACCGTTAAGGGCACAACGCGACGCGTCCGCCTGGCGCCAGGAGAAGTAGTCGACGACGTCTTCGACACCTGCGCCGATCCACACGCGACTGTCGAAGTGCGCGGCTTCTCCCGCGGCGAGACTGAACGTCGCGGACGCGACTCCCGCCGTCAGGGAGACGAGCTTTTCCAGGCTGCGCCCGAAAAGTGCGAACGACGGGTCGAACAGGATCGAGATCTCGTCACTTTCGGTGTAGGCGTAGCGCGCGTCGAACTCAGTCAGCAACGCCCGCGCCGTCTGCTCCATGAGCGCCGAAAACCGCGGATCGAAAGGCTTCTCGAACCGCTCCTCGGTGAACCTGGAGAAGCTCCGGCCGTCGACCCGGACGATCGTCCGGACACCGGGCGGAATGGTGAGCGAGTGGAACCACTCGCCCGCTCGCTGCCGTGACTCGAACTCGTCGTTGTCCATCTCAATCCCCCATCCCGCGTAGGTCGAAACCACCGGCACCGTCGAACCGCACCTCGAACAGTTCGTCGAACCCGTCGTCGCGAACCGGTTGCCTCAGGCGTTTGAGCGTGGCATACATGCCGACCTGGGGCACCCGGGTTTCCGCGTCCCGCAACGCGTTTCGCTCCAGCGACCCGACCGGGTCGGGCGCGAACCAGTAGCCGACCACACGAGCGCCGGCCGCTCTGGCCACCTCGACGATCGGCCGCCACTCCTCAGCAGACGGGTTCGTGTTGTCGACGACGACGTCACGGCCTGCCTCGAGTGCGTCCGCGATCAGCCGCAACTGCCGCCGCTGCCGGTTCCGGGCCTTCGGGAAGTGGTCCTTGCTGACCTGCTCGTGGCCGCCGAGGACCTGCCTGGAGAACGTCGTCTTCCCGGCCGCCTGCAGTCCGATGAGGATCACCACTTCGAGCACGCCCCCAACCTAGGGAATTTTTCCCGGGCCCGCCGACATGTATATTCCATGGAAGTAAGTTCCACGGATCACTCAAGGAGGCCCGGGTGGACCTGAAACGCCTGTTCGACGACCTGATCCGGGTCGAGATCGAGCTCTGGAACGCCGTCGACGCGCGGTTGAAGGCCGACACCGGCCTGCCGATGACCTGGTTCGACCCGATGCAGGTCATCGCCCGCACCGAAGCTTGCCGGGTGCAGGACATCGCGAGCGCGCTGGTGATCACCGTCGGCGGCACGAGCAAGCTCGTCGACCGGATCGAGGCCGCCGGGTACTGCGAACGCCGGTCGCACCCCGACGACCGCCGCTCGTCGATCATCGTGCTCACCCCGGCGGGCCACCGGATCCTGGCCGACGCCACGGAGGCGTTCGAAGCCGAACTCGGGGCCCGGTTCGGCGAAGTCCTGTCACCGCGCGCACTCGACCAGCTCGCCACCAGTCTCGCGGCACTCCGCGCCACCGAAAGGAAGCAACCATGACCGAAACGATGCGCGCCGTCGTCCTGGACGCGCCAGGCCCGGCCGACACGCTGACCATCCGCGAACTCCCCGTCCCCGAACCGGCGCCCGGCGAGGTGCTCA
Source organism: Amycolatopsis sp. H20-H5 (assembly GCF_035828755.1). Classification (NCBI taxonomy): domain Bacteria; kingdom Bacillati; phylum Actinomycetota; class Actinomycetes; order Pseudonocardiales; family Pseudonocardiaceae; genus Amycolatopsis; species Amycolatopsis sp. H20-H5. The sequence goes on from NZ_JAYMZS010000115.1 coordinate 26,288, forward strand.
TCCGCGTCGAGGCCTTCGGGCTCAACCGGTCCGAGCTGCACACCCGGCTCGGGCTGGCGAGCGACGTCACCTTCCCGCGAGTGCTGGGCATCGAAGCGACCGGCGTGGTCGCGGCGTGTCCCGGCGGGGAGTTCGAGGTCGGCACGCAGGTCGTCACCATGATGGGCGGCATGGGCCGCACTTTCGACGGCGGCTACGCGGAGTACACCCGCGTGCCGGCCGGGCAGGTGATCGCCTTCAAGAGCGACCTCGACTGGAGCGTGCTCGGCGCCGTTCCGGAGATGCTGCAGACCTCGTACGGCTCGCTGACCATCGGACTCGACGCCCGGCCGGGTCAGACCCTGCTGATCCGGGGCGGCACATCGTCGATCGGCATGGCGACCGCGGTACTCGCGAAACAGCGCGGGATGACCGTGTTCTCGACCACCCGCAACGCGAGCAAGGTCTCAGCGCTCACCGATCTCGGCGTCGACCACGTGCTCGTCGACGACGGAGACATCGCCGGAGACATCGCCGCGCGGGTGCGCGCGATCCTGCCCGGGGGCGTCGACACCGCCCTGGAACTGGTCGGCACCCCGACCCTGCCCGACACGCTGCGCGCGACCAGGGTCCACGGCGTCGTCTGCTTCACGGGGATGCTGTCGAACGAATGGATCGTGAAGGACTTCTACCCCATCGGCTACCTGCCACGCGGCGTGCGGTTGAGCGCCTACGGCGGCGAAGCCGCGGACCTGCCGACCCACGTCCTGCAGGGCTTCCTGGACGCTGTCGCCGCGGGCACCGCCGTCGTCCCGATCGACCGTGTCTACCGGCTTGACCAGATAGCGGAAGCCCACGCGGCGATGGAAGCGGGCCACACGCGGGGAAAGCTCGTCGTGCGGGTTAGGTAAGACAATAATGAATAAGGACAACCTACGCTGACAAACCGGCGAAGAATAAACCGGCCTCGCCACTCTAGTCGTTTCATGTTTCACTTGTCCGGTGACCGAAACGATGCTGGAACACACCCACGAACCCCATGAAAACGTCGGCGGCAAGCTGAATTGGCTACGCGCGGGGGTTCTCGGCGCCAACGACGGGATCGTCTCGGTCGCCGGCATCGTGGTCGGCGTCGCGGGCGCGACCACGGACAACACCACGATCCTCACCGCGGGAATCGCCGGGCTGGTCGCCGGGGCGCTTTCCATGGCGGGCGGCGAGTACGTCTCGGTGAGCACCCAGCGCGACACCGAACAAGCGCTGATCCAGCTGGAAAAACTGGAACTGAAAAACATGCCGGAAGCGGAAGAACGGGAACTGGCGGAAATCTACGAAGAAAAGGGACTCTCGCCGGAGCTCGCCGCGCGGGTCGCGAAGGAACTGTCCGAAAAGGACGCCCTGCAGGCCCACGCGGAGGCCGAGCTCCACATCGACCCGGACAACCTGACCAGCCCGTGGCAGGCGGCGTGGGCGTCCCTGCTGTCGTTCACCGTCGGCGCGCTCCTGCCGCTGCTGGCGATCGGCTGGACGCCGGTGCCGGTGCGGGTCTGGGCGTGCGCGGCGGCGGTCGTCTTCGGCCTGGTCATCACCGGCTGGCTCAGCGCCCGGCTCGGCAACGCGCAGATCGGCCGGGCGATCGCCCGCAACGTCGGCGTCGGCGCGATCACGATGCTGATCACGTACTACGTCGGCGTCCTGTTCGGCGTCACCGTCGGCTGACCCCGCCACCCCCGCTTGATTGCCCCTGAAGGCCACCATGACGGCGTCTAACGCCGTCATGGTGGCCTTCAGGGACCGCGGTAGCGGGGGGCTAGTACTACAGGGCTAGATCTCTAGCATCTGGAGGCGGAGGCGTCGTCTGAAGTGGCTTCTTCGTGCGTCTGCCTGGTGTCCGCGTCGCCAGGCAGACGCACGGAGGCCCTGGTCGATGACGT
>NZ_JAYMZS010000116.1:0-28084 GCF_035828755.1 Amycolatopsis sp. H20-H5
GCTTCTTCGTCCCGCTCGGCGGCTCGCTCCGCGCGGCCTTCGGCGCCTGCACGAACGACATCGCCCCGGCGGACGGCCACGTCGTCGACGTCGAGTACGGCTGCGGCGCGCATTCCGAGGTCGAGGTCGAGGTGACCTCGTCCATCCCGGTCGCCGAGCTGGTCTACGACGACTCCGTCCTCGAGTTCGAGTCCCACACCCAGCCCGGCGAGTCCCCCACTGGCGACGCCGAGTCCCACGTTGGCGACGCTGAAGCGCCCGTTGTCGAGACTGACTCGGCCGTCGCGGAGCCGGTGGAGGCCGAAGCCGAGGCCGAGCAGGCCGCTGTCGTCGACGCTGAGCTGGCCACTGAGGCTGTCGCCACTGAGATCGAGTCGGCGGCCGCGTTGCCTGACATGGCTGAGGCCGCCCAGACGGCCGTCGTCGCAGACGAGGCTGAGACGGCGACAGTCGCCGAAGCCGCTCCGCTCACGAACGAGACCTCTGCCGAGGTCGTCGCCGAGGAGACCGAAGCAGCTCCAGCCGTCGAGGCAGCTTCAGGCGACGCCGAGGCGCTCGCGACCGAAGCCGATGCCACCGTGTCGGACGCCGCCGAGACCCCTGACGCCGAGGTCCTCCCGGCCGAAGTCGAAGCGGCCGCGGTGCTCCCGGACGTGACCGAGGCCGCCCAGACGGCGGTCGTGGCCGAGGCGCAGACCGCAGACGAAAGCGCTTCGGGAGAAGGCGTCGCCACGGACGCGCCGACCAGCGAAACCGCCACCGAAAGCACCAGTGACCACCACAACGGCTGATCCGTTCGGCACCGCGCGGCTGCGCGAGGCCGTTCTCCGGGCCTGGCGCGATTCGCCGACCCGGTTCACCGAGGACACGAACGCCGAGGGCGACCTGCGCGTCGGCGGCTACCGCGACCGGCTGTTCGTCGAGCTCGCGCAGAACGCCGCCGACGCCGCGCTCGCCGCCGGGAAGCCCGGCACGGTCCGGGTATCCTTTGTGGACGGTGAGCTGCGATTCGCGAACACCGGCGCGCCGCTGGACGGCCGCGGCGTCGAGTCGCTGTCGAGCCTGCGTGCGTCGGGCAAGCGGGTCGAGGAGACTGTCGGCCGCTTCGGGGTCGGGTTCGCCGCGGTGCTCACCGTGTCCGGCGCGCCGAGGGTGGTCTCGACGACTGGCGGCGTCGCCTTCTCGGAGGAGCGCACCCGCGAGGTGGCGGAGCGTTCGGGAGACGTCGCCGTGCTGCGCCTGCCCTGGCCGGTCACCGAGGAAGAACCCCTTGTCCCGCAAGGGTTCGACACCGAAGTCCGGCTGCCGCTGCGCGAGGGTGTCGACGCGTCGGCGTTGCTCGAAACCCTGGCCACCGACGTTCCTGACCTGCTGCTCGCCCTGCCGTGGCTGGCCCGCGTCGAGGTCGGCGACCAGGTGTGGACCCGCGCGGACCGTGACGGCGGGGTCGTCGAAATCGGCTCGCCCGCCGGGTCGGTGCGCTGGCTGACGCACACCGGCGACGCGGTCTGGGCGATCCCGGTCGACGCGGACGGGGTGCCGCGCCCGCTCGGCGAGGACGTCCTGCACGCGCCGACGCCGACCGACGACAAGCTTTCGCTGCCAGCCAGGCTGATCGCCTCGTTCCCGCTCGAACCGTCCCGGCGGCGAGTGCTCCCGGGCGCGGCCCTGACCGCCGCGCTGGGCTCGGCGGCACGCGAGTACGTCGAACTCGTCCGCGCGGTGAAGGCCGAACATCGGTTGCGTCTGGTGCCGGGTGGCGGTTTCCCACGCTCCACAGTGGACGGCGCGCTATCCGGGCTGCTCCTCGACGCGCTTCGGCGGACGCCGTGGCTGCCCGCGCAGTCGGGTGCCGAGGTGTCCGGTGCGCAGGCCAGGGTGCTCGCCGTCGAGTCGGCGGACCTGCCCCCGTTGCTCCCCGCTCTCGTGCCCGGCCTGCTGGCTTCGCCGCTGTGCGGCCCGGCCGCCGTGACCGCGCTGGCGCCGACCGGCGCGCAGCCGCTGACCGGGGCCGAGCTCATCGAGGCGTTGACCGGGATCGACCGCCCGCCAGCGTGGTGGCACTCGCTCTACGACGCGCTGCTCCCGCTGGCGGAGTCCCACGCGCTCACCAACGACGACCTCGGCGGCCTTTCGGTCCCGATGTCCGATGGCCGCACGCTGCCCGGCGTCCGCGACGCCCTGCTGGTCGGCGGCTCGGCCGAGCTGCTCGAACTACTGTCCGATGTGGACATCCTCGGCCTGCGGCTCGTACATCCCGAAGCCGCACACCCGCTGCTGGAACGCTTGGGCGCCAAGCATGCCGAGGCGCGTGACCTGCTCGCCGCCGACGCGCTGCGTGACGCCGTCGAGCGCAGTGTCGAGGACGCACTGTCCGGTTTGGACGGTACGGCGCTGGCGGGCGCGACGCTCCGGCTGGTCGCCGAGACCGGCGACGACGCTCCCGAGTGGATCGGCGCGCTCGCGCTGCCGTGCGACGACGGCTGGCGGCGTGCGGACGAGCTCGTGCTGCCGGGTTCACCGCTGCGGGAGATCTTCGATCCCGAGGTGTTCGGCTCGGACGAGTTCGGCGAAGACGGCGCGATGTCGGTCCTCGACGACGAGTTCGCCGAGGACTGGCCTGCCGAGACCCTGGTCGCGGCCGGGGTGCTGGACACGTTCGCGGTGGTCGTCGACGAAGAACCGATCGAGCCCGAGCACAACCTGCCGGACGAGGACGAGTGGTGGGATTCGGCCGAGCGGCCGCCGTCGCGCGTGCTCGCCGTGCGCGACCTCGACCTCGTCGCCGATGACGCCTGGCCCGCCGCGTTGCGGCTGCTGGCTTCGCGACCGGAGACGTTGGCCGCGGTGCGTGAGCCCGGTGGACACGCCCGCTGGTGGCTGGCGCGCTACGCGTTGCTGGACGGGCGGTTGCCGGGCGAGTGGCGGCTGCCCGAGGCCGCCGCGCTGACCGGGCTGTACGACGAGGTGCCGGACGTCGGCCTGAGCACGGACCTGCTGAAGACGGTCGGTGTGCGGGCGGACCTGACACTGCTCGGCGCCGACGACGTCGAGGACCTGCTCGATCGGCTCGGCGACCCGGACCGCAAGGTCACCCCGGGGCTCGCGTCCCGCGCGCACACCGCGCTCGCGAAGTCCGAAGTGGACTTCCACGGCCTGAACGCGCCCGCGCGGGTCCGCGCCGTCGACGGGACGGTCGCCGACGCCGACGACGCGGTGGTCCTCGACGTCCCATGGCCGGTCGCCGTGCTGCCTGCCGGACGCCTGGTCTCGGCCGCCGCCGAACTCGGCAAGCTCGCCGAGCTGCTCGACCTCCCGCTCGCGTCCGCGCTGGCCGCCGAGGTCACCAGCGAGGGTGAGCACGCCTACTGGACCGACCTCGCCGCCGTGAGCCTCGCGGCCGAGCTCACGGGCGTCACGCTCCCCGACGGCGGGGTGCTGGTCCACGAGGTCCTGACGGTGTCGTTCGAGGGCACCGAGCACGAGGTCCCGTGGTGGTTCGACGGCCGGTTGCACGCCTCGGACACCTCGGAGGGCCTGGCTAGGGCGTACGCCTGGGCCGCCGACCGCTGGCCGGACCGCCACCTGCTCGCGGCGCTGCTCGAAGACCCCTCACCCACAACCCTCCTGGGCTGACCCTTCCGACTGTCCCTGAAGGCCACCATGACGGCGTTTAACGCCGTCATGGTGGCCTTCAGGGACAGTCGTCAGAGGCGCTGGGCGGCGCGGGAGCCGCGGCGGGCGGCGGCGCGTTGCCAGCCGATGATGGCCAGGCCGAGGAAGCCGAGCACGAATCCGGCCAGCGCCGTCTGCACCCAGAGGCCGTCGGTGGTGAAGAACAGGACCACCAGTGCGACGGTCCAAAGGCTGGTCCCTACGATCACCACCGGCGTCAGGTCGGTCAGCTTCTTCGGCAGCTCCGGTGTCTGTCGCAACGAGCTCGTAACTTCCCCGGAATTGTTCGGTTCGCCCACGTGGGGAAGGGTACCCGGCGACGGCGAAGAGGGAAGGCACGCGATGGCGGAGCAGCACACGACGTCCAAACTGGACCGTTTCTTCAAGATCAGCGAGCGGGGCTCCACCCCGGCCCGCGAGATCAGGGGCGGGCTGGTCACGTTCGTCACGATGGCGTACATCGTCGTCCTCAACCCGCTGATCATCGGCAGCTTCGCGCCGGACGACGCGGCCGCGCACAAGGACGTCCTCGGCAACATCCTGCCCGTCCCGCAGGTCGCCGCGGTGACCGCGCTGGTCGCCGGGGTGCTCACGATCCTGATGGGACTGGTCGCGAACTACCCGTTCGCCATCGCCACCGGCCTCGGCATCAACAGCCTGGTCGCGGTGACGATCGCCCCGCAGATGACCTGGCCGGAGGCGATGGGCCTGGTCGTGATCGAGGGCCTGATCATCGTGCTGCTCGTGTTCACAGGCTTCCGCACCGCGGTGTTCCGCGCGGTCCCGTCGGCGCTGAAGTCGGCGATCGCGGTCGGCATCGGTGTGTTCATCTGCCTGATCGGCCTGGTCGACGCCGGGTTCGTCCGGCGGCTGCCGGACTCCGCGCACACCACCGTCCCGGTCGGCCTCGGCATCAACGGCTCGATCGCGTCGTGGCCGACGGCCGTGTTCGTGGTCGGCCTCCTGGTCACCGGGATCCTGGTGGCGAAGAAGGTCAAGGGCGCGATCCTGATCGGCGTGCTGTTCTCGACCGTGCTGGCCATCGTCGTCGAGGCGATCGTGAAGGCCGGGCCGTCGAAGGGCGTCAACCCGGCCGGGTGGAACCTCGGCTACCCGGCGCTGCCCGATCAGGTGGTCGGCCTGCCGAATCTCTCGCTCGTCGGCGACGTTTCGTTCGGGGCGTGGACGCGGCTGCCGATCATCACCGTCGTCCTGCTGGTCTTCACGCTGGTGCTGGCGGACTTCTTCGACGCGATGGGTACGATGACCGGCCTCGGCAAGGAAGCGGGCCTGATCGACAAGGACGGCCAGCTGCCCAACGTCGGCAAGGCGCTGTTCGTCGAGGGTCTCGCGGGCGCGGCCGGTGGTTTCGGCTCGGCCAGCTCGAACACGGTGTTCGTCGAGTCGGCGTCGGGGATCGCGGAGGGCGCGCGGACCGGGCTGGCGAACGTCGTCACCGGGGTGCTGTTCATCGCCGCGATGTTCCTGACGCCGCTGTACCAGGTCGTCCCGGTCGAGGCGGCCGCCCCGGCGCTGGTCGTGGTCGGCGCGATGCTGATGCGGCAGGTCAAGGAGATCGACTTCGCGGACTTCTCGATCGCGCTGCCGGCGTTCCTGACCATCGTGGTCATGCCGTTCACCTACTCGATCGCGAACGGGATCGGCGCCGGTTTCGTCAGCTACGTCGCGATCCGCGCGGTCACCGGCAAGGCCCGCGGCGTGCACCCGCTGATGTGGATCATCGCGGTCGCGTTCGTCGCCTACTTCGCCGTCGGCCCGCTCCAGAGCCTGGTCCACTAGCCGGCCCGTGGCGTGGTTCACCCGCACGCAAAACGATCGTGAGGTATGCTAACTATATGTCCGGCGACACGCATGAGCGCTCATTGGCGAGCCGCCTTCGTCTCGCGGTGGTCCGGCTCAACCGCCGGCTCCGGGCACAGCGCACCGGTCAGAGCATCACGCTCACCCAGGTTTCCGCGCTGTCCACCCTGCACAAATGCGGCGCGCTGACCCCCGGTCAGCTCGCCGCGAAGGAAGGCGTTCAGCCGCCCTCGATGACGAGGGTGATCGCCGCGCTCGAGGAACTGGGGTACGTCGAGCGAAGGCCACATCCCACCGACGGACGTCAAGCGATCGTCGAACTGTCCACCACTGGGTTCGCCTACGTTCAAGAGACCATTTCGGTGCGGGAAGCCTGGCTGGATCAGCAACTAGCGGGATTGAGCGGCGAAGAGCGCGAAGTGCTCTCACACGCCGCTGAAATCATCGACAGGATGGCGGGGAACTAACAGCGGTGACGACCACGGGTAGCGAGACCGAGTGTCAGGCCAATAACTCCGCTACCCGTGAACCGGCGCCACCGCCGTCCTCGAAGGAACCCGCGCAGCGCAAGAGCATGTTCGCCTCGCTGCGGGTGCGTAACTACCGGCTGTTCTTCTCCGGCCAGGTCATCTCGAACATCGGTACCTGGATGCAGCGCATCGCCCAGGACTGGCTGGTGTTCACCCTCAGCGGCAACAACCCACTCGCCCTCGGCGTCGCGGTGGCCCTGCAGTTCACGCCGACGCTGTTCCTCTCGCTGTGGGCGGGGGTGCTCGCCGACCGGGTCGACAAGCGGCGCCTGCTGATGCTCATCCAAGCGCTGAGCTGCGTCCAGGCTGTCGTGCTCGGGGTCTTGGACATCACCGGCGCGGTCGAACTCTGGCAGGTGTACCTGCTGTGCTTCACCCTCGGCGTCACCGGCGCGATGGAAGTGCCGACGCGGCAGTCGTTCGTGGCCGAGATGGTCGGGCGCGACCAGATCACCAACGCCGTCGCGCTGAACTCCTCGATCTTCAACATGGCCCGGATCGTCGGGCCCGCCATCGCCGGGTTCGCGATCACCTGGGTCGGCACCGGCTGGCTGTTCATCGCCAACGCCTTGAGCACGGGCGCCGTGATCACCGGGCTCGCGCTGATGAACCCGGACAAGCTGATCCGCGGCCCGGTGGTCGCCCGGCAGAAGGGCCAGCTCGTCGAAGGGCTGCGCTACGTGCGCCGCCGCCCGGACCTGGTGACGGTCATGGTCCTGGTGTTCTTCGTGAGCACGTTCGGCATCACGTACTTCACCTCGCTGCCGATCGTCGCCGCGAACGTCTTCCACACCCAGGCCGACGGCTACGGCCTGCTCTCGACGCTGGTCGCGGTCGGCACCTTCGCCGGCGCGCTGATGTCGGCGCGGCGCGGCACCAGAGGCGGCCCGCGCGTGCGGCTGCTGCTGATCTCGGCCTTCTTCCTCGGCGCGTTCGAGGTCGTCACCGCCTTCATGCCGACGTATCTGAGCTTCGGCCTGGCACTGATCCCGCTCGGTTTCGCCACGATCACCTTCCTCAACACCGCCAACACCCTGGTGCAGACCGCGGTCAGCCCCGAGATGCGCGGCCGGGTGATGGGCCTATACGTCCTGGTGCTCATCGGCGGCAACCCGGTCGGCGGCCCGATGACCGGCTGGATGGCCGACACCTTCGGCGGCCGGTCGCCGTTCTACCTCGGCGGCGCCATCGCGGCGCTGGCCGCAATCGTTTGCGCGATCGTGTTGATCCGCCGGGGCGGGGTGCTGTTCCCGAAGCGGCGGGCCGGTGGCGGGATGCGCGTGCTCAAGCGCGAGCGCGTGTGAACGTTCTAGGTGTGCGACCGGCGGTGACGGGTTGGCCGGCCGGTTCCGACCGGCATGAGGTGACCTTCGAGGACTGGACAACGACGGCGTCCCGCTGCGCTCACTGGTAGCCGACGATCGGAATCCGCTGCAGCGGATGACCTTGTTGAGTGAGGCGGGGCGGTGGGCCGGCGACAGTCTGCGGCGCCTGCTCGGCCAGGCGCCCGGCGACTTCGACGACGGCCGGGTGGCACTGCTCGTGTGCCCGATCGACCACGACCTCGGCTGCGCCGCGCTGAGCGCGCGGCCGACATTCGGCGACGGCTGGGTCGGATGGAGTGACTTCGGCGGGCAAACGGACTACGAGCCATTCGAGCCTGACACGCCTCTCGCGGCCGACGTCCGCTTCGAGCGCGCAGCGTACGAGGCCCTGCTCGACGACCTCTTACGCAAGTACGCGCCCAGCTGAGGCCCGTCCGGGTCTCTGAAGGCCGCCATGAGGCCGTTGTCGACCGGCCGACGAGGGTCGATCTCGGAAATTGTCCACAAAGGACAAAAAGACTACATATTTGCCCACTTCGTCCCGCTTTGTTCGGATATTCGATGCCCTGAAGGCCACCTTCACGGCGTCTAACGCCGTCAAGGTGGCCTTCAGGGACCTTCAGGTGCGTGCCGGGGCGTCACTCGAACGAGTGAGATCGGGGTCTCCGCAGGGAGACTCTTGCCCAAGAAGTGAGGTTAGGCTAACCTCATGGTTGTCCGCTTCGTGGTGGGAGCGGCAGTCAGTTCGGGAACGGACGAAGCCCCGTAGCCGGGAACCCCGGTTGCGGGGTTTCGTTCATTACGAGGTCCAGTCGAGGTTCATGGTTGGGGCTCGTCCTTCCGGCGTCAAGCCTGGCCAACCCCTTGAGACGGTGCCCGGTCGAGGGAGATCCCGAAGTACTTCCGGTACGCGGCCAGCACTTCCTCCTCGCCCTTGAGCACGGTTTCCTCGCGTACCCCGTGCACGGTTTCGATCAGTTTGTCCCCCGAAAGGGTTATCCGTCCGTGGGACGTGGGGAGCGAGCAGGTCGCCTTGCTGGTGAAATGCGAAGCCGGGGACGTCGACTGCCACCAGGCCATCCTGGCGAAGTCCGAGAGTCGCCGTGGGTGGTTCTCCAGGCGGTACTGCGGCTCCCCGTCGCGCCGGACGTCCACGTCGCCATACCCGGCGTCCAGGATGAGGAACTCGCCTTCGACGTCTTCCTGCGGATCCGCCGCGGCCAGCCTGAGCGGCGAACGGCTGAACCGGCCGAAGCCGACGTCGACGAGCCAGGGCTCGTCCAGCTCGACGCGGATGGCGGCGTGGTCGAGCGGCGGGCTGGGGACGCCGTTCTCGCCCAGCACCTGCGCCGCGTGCAGCGTCGCGTCGAAGCCCAGTTCGCGCAGCAAGACCGAGAAGAGGCCGTTGAGTTCGTAGCAGAACCCGCCGCGCCGCCGCCGCACGATCTTGTCGAACAGCGCTTCCTCGGCCAGGTCGATCGGCTCGCCGAGGTGGATGCTGAGGTTTTCGAACGGCACCACGTCGAGATGGCGCTTCTGAAGCCGCCGCAGGGTGGCCGCGTCGGCGGCGGCCGGGCGGTCCAGGCCGAGGCGGTCCAGGTAGGCGTCGAGGTCCATCCGTCGACGATCGCACCTCGAGTGCGCTCGAGGTCAAGCCCGCCGGGAACGAGAAAGGGGCCCTTCCGTGAAGGAAGAGCCCCGTTCAGGTGAAATTCGCTCAGCCAAGCAGCAGTCCGTTACCGCCGGCGACGGCGTTGTCGAAACGCTTGCTGATCTCGGCCCAGTTGTAGATGTTCCACAGGGCCTCGACGTACTTCGGCTTGACGTTCTTGTAGTCCAGGTAGAACGCGTGCTCCCAGACGTCGACCAGCAGGATCGGCACGGTCGGCAGGACCAGGTTGTTGTGGTGGTCGCGCAGCTGCTGGGTGATCAGCGTCTTGCCGATCGGGTCCCAGGAAAGCGCCGCCCAGCCGTTGCCCTGGATGGTCGTCGCGACCGCGGTGAACTGCGCCTTGAACTTGTCGAAGGAGCCGAACGCCTCGTCGATCGCCGCGGCGAGCTCACCGGTCGGCTTGTCGCCGCCTTCCGGGGACAGGATCTTCCACCACACGACGTGGTTGGCGTGCCCGGCCAGGTGGAACGCCAGGGTGGTCTGCAGCCCGACGATGTCGCCGAAGTTGCCGGCGTCGCGCGCCTCGGCGAGCTTGTCCAGCGTGTCGTTCGCGCCCTTGACGTAGGTCGCGTGGTGCTTGCTGTGGTGCAGCTCGTTGATCTCGGCCGAGATGTGCGGCGCGAGCGCGCTGTAGTCGTAGTCGAGTTCGGGCAGCTCGTACCGGGCCATTGGCCCTCCTTCTGTCTTTGACACAAGTCTTCCGGTAACGAACCTAGTAGCACACACCCGTTCACGGCGACTGGGGCCCGTGTCGTCTCCACAGGTGGAACTACCGGGTTCTCAGCAGCGGTACCCGTGGGCCCGCCGTCTGAAACAAGCTTGCTATCTCGAGTTAAGTGGAGGTCAAGGCACTGTGACGATGATCATCGCCCGTTCGGTCAGGCGGTGCGGTAGTTGTCCATCTCCCCGGCGAGCTCGGTGAACACGGCGATGTTGCACTCGAACGCGACGAGCGATTCGTCGATGAGCTTCGCGCGCTCGGCGTCGCTCCAGGGTGCCGCGTTGAGCTTGGCCCGGTAGCGGTCGCGGAACGCGGGCGCGCTGCCGATGCCGTCGAAGTGGTAAAACAGCGCGCCGTCCTCGGTGACGCCGTAGTTCTTCGCCAGCAGACGCCGGATCATCTGGCCGCCCGCGATGTCGCCGAGGTAGCGGGTGTAGTGGTGCGCGACGTAACCGCCTGCCCAGCCGGACGCCTCGTGCACGCGGCGGACGTAGGCCTCGGTGGCCGCCAGCGGGCGGATCGTTTCGCGCCAGTCGGGGCCGACCAGGAAGGCCATGTCGGCGGCGAGGTTCGGCAGCCTGCGGAGCTCGTCGAAGACGAACTCGCGGCCGACGGCGTCCGCGGCCATGGCGTCGCTGACCTGCTCGATCGCCTGGTAGATGAAGTAGTACTGGATGGCGAGCCGGGTGTAACCCTTGAGGGCGAGTTCGCCGCCGAAGAGCGCGTTCATGTAGCCGGAGTGGTTGGCCCGTTCGTGGGCCGCCCTCGTCGAGGCGCGCAGGGTCGCGGAGAACGGGACGGCTTCGAGGTCCGTGATCACCGACATGAAGGCGCCTCCTGGGCATCGTTCTGACAACCTGTCAGAACGATGTTAGGCCACCGACACCACTTAGGCTACCCTAAATCGGACTTCGTTTCCGGGTTTCACTCGTTCCGACGGCCCGCAGGACGAACCGGACGGCACCCTCGATGGCCTGTTCCAGCTGCTCGGGAGGGACGTCGACGACCTGACGGGTGGCCAGCGCGGCGGTGATCATCGGGATCAGGATGTCGGGGTCCTCGTCCGGCAGGCGGCCCGCCGCCGCGGCCTCGGCGAGGATCGTGCGCAGCTGCCCGGTGATGGGGTCGGCGTGCGCGCTGATCCGCCGGTACGCGGCCGGGGCCAGCGCGGACGCGAGCGCGGCGCCCGGCGGCAGGTGGTACTCGGCGAGCACCCGCAGCTGCAGGCGGACGAACATGGCGAGCTTGCCGATCGGGTCGGCCACCCCGTCGACCGCTTCGCGCAGCCGCTCGACGTAGCTGGTCGCCTCGTCCTCGACGAAGGCCACGAGCAGGCTTTCCTTGTCGGGGAAGTGGTTATACATCGCCGTGCGGCCCAGCCCCGCTTCGGCGGCGATCCCGGCGAGGGTGACGGCGTCGAACCCGCGCTCGTAGAGCTGCGTCCGCAGCACCTCGAAGACCCGCACGCGCACGGCCCGACGGTGCTCTTCGAGTGATCCCCCGATGATTTTCGGCACCGCACGCACCTCCCTGGTCAAGCCTCTGAAGGCCACCGCCCTCGCGCCTCTCGGCTGACGGGGCCTAAGGGACTCTAACGCCCTCATGGTGGCCTTCAGGGACCGTCAGCCGGTGAGGGAGGACGGCCAGCTGTGGACCGGTTCGTTCGCGGTCGAGAGTTCGAGGTAGCGAGACAGCATCTGAGTGAGCGCCGCGTCGCGCTCGAGCCCGCTCTCCTGCGCCTTGAGGACGTAGGCGCGTTGCCAGGACGAGCCGGTCCGCCGGGTCAGGCAACGCTGCTCGATGACACCGAGGTAGCGCTCCCGCGCCGCGTCCGAGACGTCCGAGCGCCGAAGCCCTTCGTGCGCGAGGGGTAAGAGCACCCGCAGCACCAGCTCGTCCGGCGGGATCCAGCCGATGCCCGGCCAGTACAACTGCGCGTCGAAACCCTTGCGCGCGCCCGCGTAGAGGTTCTCTTCCGCGGCCTGGAACGACATCTGTGTCCACACCGGTCTTTCCGCCTCGGCCAGCGCCCGCTGCGCACCGTAGAAGAACGCCGCGTTCGCGACGACGTCGAGCACGGTCGGCCCGGCGGGCAGGACGCGGTTTTCGATGCGCAGGTGCGGCAGGCCGTCGACCACGTCGTAGACCGGGCGGTTCCAGCGCCACACCGTGCCGTTGTGCAGCCGCAGCTCGGTCAGTTTCGGCGCCAGGCCGGACTCGAGTGCCTCGATCGGGTCCTCGGCGTCGGTCTCCGGCAGCAGCCCCGGGAAGTACCGGACGTTCTCCTCGAACAGATCGAAGATCGACGTGATCCACCGCTCGCCGAACCACACGCGCGGCCGCACGCCCTGGTTCTTCAGCTCCTCCGGGCGCGTGTCGGTCGCCTGCTGGAACAGCGGGATCCGCGTCTCGTGCCACAACGCCTTGCCCAGCAGGAACGGCGAATTCGCGCCGAGAGCGACCTGCACCCCGGCGAGGCATTGCGCCGCGTTCCAGTGCGCCGCGAACTCCTCCGGCGCCACCTGCAGGTGGAGCTGCACGGAGGTGCAAGCGGCTTCCGGAAGAATTGATTCCGAATAGCTGCGCAGTAGTTCCGGCTGCTGTCCTGGCAGCGCCGCGCCCTCGATCGACAGCGACAGCCGTTCCCCGCGCGCGGCGAAAATCTGGTCATTGAGTGACGAATAACGCGTGCTGTTGGTCAGCCATTTCTGGTCGAAGTGCTCGTGCCGCAACGTCGGCAGGATGCCGATCATCGCCAGCGTCGAGCCCGTGTCCTCGGCCTTCGCGCCGGCGGCGGCGAGGTAGCCGCGTAGGTCATCTTCCAGCTGCAGCGCGGATTCCCCGGCGAGCGGGCGGGGCGGCACGTTCAGTTCCAGGTTGTGCTGGCCCAGTTCCGTGGTGAACGACGGATCGTCCAGCGCGTCCAGCACGGCGGTGTTGGTCATCGACGGGCGCAGTTCGCGATCGACGAGGTTCAGTTCGACCTCGAGCCCGATGTTCTTCCTGGGAAAAGAGAAACTGCCATCGGTGAGCATCCTGGCAAGTGTGTCGAGACACCGTTGGACCTTACGGCGGTACCTTCCACGATCGAGGTTTTCGGAGGGTTTCACCATCAGGTCCTTACCCATCTAGAGCTTGCTCCTTAGTGGCTTTCCGCAGGGGCCGGGCGGGACTTCAGGTCGTTCACCGTTCCACAGCCGGAGAGCACGGGCTAGCGGCCAAACTGGTGCTCTCTGTCACGAGGGGTTAACCGACAGCAAAAATGGACCGTTTGTACCAATCGGAGCGGACGAACGGACCAGTCGAGGCCGGGCCGCCTGGGTGACACACTCTCCGGGTGGCCGACCTGATCTTTCTCGACGACCGTGACGATCCGCGGCTCGACGACTTCCGCGACCTGTCCACGGCCGACCGCCGCCCCGACCGGCCGGGCGGCCGCGGACTGGTCATCGCGGAGGGCACGGTCGTGGTCGCGAGGCTGCTCACTTCGGTGTACCCGGTGCGCGCGCTGCTCGGCGTCGAACGGCGTTTTCGTGAACTGGCAACGGAACTGGCGGAAATTGACGCACCGGTCTACGTGACCTCCGCCGACACGATGGCCGCGGTCGTGGGGTTCCACCTCAACCGCGGGGTGCTCGCGGTGGCGGACCGGCCCGCCGCGCCGACCGCCGAGCGGATCCTCGACGACGCCCAGACGGTCGCCGTGCTCGAAGGTGTCGGTGATCACGAGAACCTCGGCGCGCTGTTCCGGAACGCGGCCGCACTCGGTGTTGACGGCGTCCTGCTCGGCGAAGGCTGTTCGGATCCGCTCTACCGGCGCAGCGTGCGAGTGTCGATGGGGCACGTCCTGCGTGTGCCGTTCGCGACCTTCGGCAGCTGGCCCGGCGGTCTCGATCTCCTGCGTGAGCGCGGCTTCCGGGTGGCGGCTCTCACACCGCGCGAAGACTCCGTGCCGCTACGCTCCTTGCGCGGGCACGCGCCCGGCAAAGTGGCGTTGCTGCTCGGGGCCGAAGGGCCGGGACTGAGCGACCAGGCACTGGCCGCGGCCGACCTCGCGGTGCGGATTCCGATGGTGAGCGGCGTCGACTCGCTCAACGTGGCGACCGCCGCGGCCGTGGCGTTCTACGAACTCAGTGGTCACGTTGGGAAGTCTGTCGGGGGTCTCGACGGCCCAGCTTCCCGCTGAGAGCACGGCCGGACGACCCGAGTACAACCACGGTACGAGGGTCATCCGGCCGCACACCCAGCGAAAACCTGAATCCGCCGAATACCCCCAACGAACTTCCCAACGCAACCACTTAGTGTGGCTGCAGTAAGTTGACCACCGACACCGGCGCGGGTCCGGACAGGAGGCACCGGGTGGAATTGCGCATCCGCGACGAGCGCGCGGTACTGGCCGGGCCCGGCGGTGAGAACGCCCGCGAAGTCGACCCTCACAACGTCGCGATCGGCGCCGACCTCGCCCAGGCGCTCCACGAGTGGGCCAGGGTCGCGTCGGCGGTGTCGAGGGCGGTTCACGAGCCCGCGGATCAGGTGCCCGAGGCGGGCACGGTCGTCTCGCAATGCGGGCGTCAACTGGCCACGCGGGTGGCCGCGGTGATGGGCACGACGGTGCGGTTCGTCGACCCGGTCACCGGCGAGGAGGTCGTGGTCGAACCCCCGCCTGCCGGCCGGGAGAACCGGTTCGTGCGGCAGCTTTTCGGCACGCGGGAACCGGCGGGCGAACCGACCCCGTGGTTCACCGGCCTGACCGTTTCGGCGTTCGTCGCGGCGGTGGTCGCGGTCGCGATGCTGGCGCTGGCAGGCACACTGGCCCGCGAGACGAGTGCTTGGCTCGCGGTGCTCGCTTCGGTGGTGGTGACAGCCGGGATAGGGCCCTCGCTCTGGCTGGCGCGTCAGCTGCCGATCCTGCGCTGGGCGGCGTTCGGCGCGGCGGCGGGCGTGCTCGTCGCGTGGATCGGCGTGCTGGTCATCCTGTTGTAGGCCGTGTTGTAGGCCGGGTGGACCGGTCAGGATTTCAGGACAAGAGAGCGGGACGACCATGGCGACGCCCATCACCCTCGAACAGGCCGAAGAGCGCCTCACGGAGCTGAGCGGGGACCTCGCCGTCATCAAGCGCATCGCGACGGCGGGCCGCGTTTCCCTCTCGTGGACCGCGAAGGGCCGCCTGTACGTGGTCACCAAGAACCAGCAGGTGTCCCACCGGGGCACGGACCTCGGCAAGGCGGTCGACGCCTACAACGCCGCGTTGTCCCGTTGAGGTTGGTCGCGCCGGGCAGTTGGTGCCGTGATTGATCAGACTCTGGCGCGCAGTTACGGCATTTCCCGCAGCTGCGGCTACCCCGTCGAGGTCAACGCGGTAATGAAGCGCTATAAATTCGTGCTAGCTCCGCAGCAACCGCCAGCTCGGCGGTGACCTGCTCGACGAGCACTCGGTGCCGCTCACGCAGGCTGTTCGCGCCGGTCCGGTCGATCGGACGGGCGTTGTCCTGCGCCTGACGCGCGTCGAGTTCGAGGACGCGGGCGCGGTGCTTGAGCTCGCCGAGCGCGGTTTCCCAGCGGCTCAGCGCGTTTGCGGTCAGTGCCATCGGCAGCGCGAGTGGTCCGGTGGCCGCGAGGAGTGCGGTGGCGAGGGCCCGGCAGATCTGGGCGGCCGTGCTGAGCTGGGCGAGGTCGCCGGGAGCGGGGTCGAAGCCGAGCGCGTCGAAGCTCGCGACGGTGCCCACGGAGCTCATGCCGACCCCTTTTCTCCTCCTGCCCACGGTACCCGGACGGGGGATACTGCCCGGGTGGCCGATGACCCGTTGAACTCACTCAGGCGACTGTGCCTGGCGCTGCCGGAGACCACCGAGCGGCTCAGTCACGGCGAGCCGACGTGGTTCGTGCGTGGCAAGAAGACCTTCGTGATGTTCGCCGACCGGCACCACGACGACCGGCTCGGCTTCTGGTGCCCCGCTCCGCCCGGCGCGCAGGAAGAGCTCGTCGGCGCCGAGCCGGAGCGGTTCTACCGGCCGCCGTACGTCGGGCATCGCGGCTGGCTGGGCGTACGGCTGGACGTGGACGTCGACTGGGCCGAGATCAGCCGCATCGTCGTCGACGCCTACCGGATCGTCGCGCCGAAAACGCTGGCCGCCCAGCTGGACGGCTAGCCGCGCTGGGAACGGACCCCGAGCAGCACGTCCTCCCAGGACGGCACGATCGGGTGGGCCTTCTTCCCCTTCCGGGGGGCCTCGTCCGGCTCCGACTCGTCGACGTCTTCCGCGGGCACGCGCGGGATCTCGCGGGTGTCGTCTTCCTCGTCGTGCTCGGGCTCGGTGACGGGCGCGTCGATCACCTGAGGGGCGATCGGCTCGTCCGGCGCGGAATCCAGCGTCGGCTGCACCGCGGCCTCGCGGGCCGGGTCCAGCGCGCGGACCGTGCGCGGCGCGCGGTAGGCGTTCGGGTTGAGCAGGACGTCGGCGTGCTCGTCCAGCGCGTGGGCGGTGCCGCCGTGCGCTCCCGGCGAGAACGACCAGTGCGCGCGGTTGTCCGAGCGGCCGGCCTTCCACTGCAGCACGACGACCCACTTGCCGTCGTCACCGCGCCAGGAGTCCCATTTGCCCTGGCCGTAGTCGTGACCGCGCACGCCGAACGAGTGCGCGACGACTTCGCCGAGCGTCTGGACGTCGGGGCCGTCTTCGCGGATCGGGTGCGCGCGCTGCGCGAGCTCGGCGTAGCGAGATCGCTCCAGCAGCACCGGGTACGCGAAGCGTTCGACGCGCTGAGCGGACATGCCCGCCGAACCCGCCACCTGTTCGACGGACTCGCCGGCCCGGATTCGCGCCTGGATCTCGCGTGGCCGCATCTGGCTCTCCAACTCGATTTCGATCTGGCCCAGCCGGGTGATGTCACCCCTTGCCGCCGCGCGCAGCCTCTCATCGGCCGGGAGGAGAAAGCGCGTGCGACTCGCCGGGTCTTCGCACACGATGGACTTGCCATCCTCGTGCAGTCCGATCACCCTGAGCGCTCGCATCCTCGCCTCCCCGAGACTTCACCTTTGTGGGTGCCTACGTTAGAACGGCGCGTCGGCTTGACGCGCGAGGCGCGCCGGGCCTTCACTCATCTGTTCACTCTTGATTTAGCGGTACGCGCTGTTGATCTTGAGCTCCCCGGAATCTTGCGGCATCGCCAGCCGGACAGTCGTGTGACGCGCCGAACACTGTGCGTCACGAAAGGGTTAAGTTCGGCCGCCTAGGGCAGCCGGACGGTGACGGTGAGCCCGCCGCGACGCCCCGGCTCGGCGTGGGCCGTGCCGCCGTGGGCCTGGGCCACCGACCGGACTATCGACAGCCCGAGCCCCGCGTTGCGCCCGCCTTGAGCCGGGCGTACGTCCGAGACTCGCTCGGGAGAGAGCCGCCGGAAGGGTTCGAACAGCGTCGGCACCGCTTCCATCGGCACCTGCGGCCCCGAGTTGCGCACGACCAGCGCCGGATCCCCGCCGACCTCGACGTGCACCCAGCCGCCGCGCGAGTTGTAGGTGATCGCGTTGTGCACCAGGTTCGTGACCAGCCGTTCCAGCAGTACCGGGTCGCCAGCGACGGTCCGCGGCCGCACCCGCGACTCGATGGTCACCCCGGCCTCCTCGGCCTGTGCTGCGGCCGCCCTGATCACCGTCTGGGTGACCTCGTCCAGCCGCACCGACGTCCGGTTCGTCAGTCCGCGATCACTGCGCGCGAGAACGAGCAGACCCTCGATCATCCGTTCGCTGCGCTCGTTCGTGTAGATCAGGTGCTCGCCGAGCTTCTGCAACTCCGGCGAGACGTCCGGGTCGGCCATCGCGACCTCGATCAGCGTCCGCTGCACGGCCAGCGGCGTCCGGAGCTCGTGCGACGCGTTGGCGACGAACCGTTTCTGGCTGTCGAACGACCCCGCGAGCCGGTCGAGCATGCCGTCGAACGTGTCCGCGAGCTCCTTGAGCTCGTCGTTGGGGCCGTCGAGGTTGATCCGCCGGTTCATGTCCTCCGCGCCGAGTTTCCGCGCGGTCGCGGTGATCGCGTGCAGGGGCCGCAACACCCGTCCCGCGATCACCCAGCCGAGGAACACCGCCAGCGCGGCGGTGATCAGCAGCGCGATGATCGACTGGATCAGCAGTGTCGACAGCGTCGTCGAGCGGTACTCCGACAACGACTGCGTGACCACCTGCACCGCTTGACGGCGGGCCTGAGTCGGCAGCTCGGGCATCGGCTGGGCCGCCACCCAGTCCGAGGTGTCCGCGGGCGCGGCCGTGACGGCCTTCACGGCGAACTGGCCGGTGTCCGGCAGCGAACTGTTGACCAGCGCGTAGTTGACGATCAGCAGCGCGATCCCGACCAGCAGGAACAGACCGCCGTACAGCCCGGTCAGCCGCGCGCGGACCGAAAGGCCCTTCACGAGCCGAACCGGTAACCGGCGCCGGGCACCGTCTCGATCAACCCAGGGGGCCCGAGCTTGCGTCGCAACGTCATCACCGCGACGCGCACCGCGTTGGTGAACGGATCGGCGTGCTCATCCCACGCCTTTTCCAGCAGGTCCTCGGCACTGACCACGGTGCCCTCCCCTCGCATGAGCACCTCCAGTACGGCGAACTCCTTGGGGGACAACGGCAGGAAGCGCCCGTCGCGCGCGGCTTGGTGGCGCGGCAGGTCGAGGACCACGCCGCCGCGCTCCAGCACGGGCGGCAGCGCGGGCCGGGCGCGCCGCGAGAGCGCCTGCACCCTGGCGACCAGCTCGGCGAACGCGAACGGCTTGGTCAGGTAGTCGTCGGCGCCGAGGCCGAGTCCGGCCACCCGATCGGTGACGTCGGCGGCGGCGGTCAGCATCAGCACCCGCGCCTCGCCGCCCGCTTCGAGCACCGCCGCGCACACCTCGTCCCCGTGCACGATCGGCAGGTCCCGGTCGAGCACGACGACGTCGTAGTCGTGCACCCCGACCCGTTCCAGGGCCTGTTCGCCGTCGTAACAGACGTCCACGGCCATCGAGAACCGGCGCAGTCCCTCGGCGATCGTGTCCGCCATCAGGCGTTCGTCCTCCACTACCAGCACTCGCACCGGTCCAGTTTGTCCCATCGGGACGTAAGCGCCGGATAAGCGACTTCGCTTAGCGCCGGTGAATCACCCGGTCCGTAGAACTGCCGATCAGGTGGGTCCGGTTCGTCGGGGGCCGGACCCGCCTTTTCCCGGATCTGGTGAAAAGGAGAGACGAAATGCGAAAACTGCAGGGGTTCGCGCTGGTCACCGGCGTGGCATTGGCCTTGTTGTCCGGCTGCGCGGGCGGTGGCGGCGACGGCAACAAGATCGCCTCGATTTCGTCGCCGCCGAAAACGAGCGAGGGCAACGCGGGTGGCAACGGCAGCGACGCCACGGACGCGTCGAGGGCGGACCAGGCGCGCGTGTTCGCGAAATGCATGCGTGAGCACGGCGTCGACATGCCCGATCCGAAGGTGAGCCCGGACGGCAAGGGCATCGCCGTCCAGGCCATGCCAGCCGACGGCATGGACGAGAACAAGATGAAGGCGGCCGACGAGGCGTGCAAAAAGTTCCTCCCGAACGGTGGCGAGATGAAGCCACCGAGCCCGGAAGAGCTCGACAAGCTGCGCAAGGAAGCCAAATGCATGCGTGAGCACGGGATCGACATGCCCGACCCCGACCAGGCCAACCCCGGCCGGACGACCATCGGCGGCGGCAAGGACGAGCAGGGCAAGCTGGAAGGTGCCATGAAGGCCTGCGGAATGGGCAACGGCATGGCGATGCCGGCGGTGCCCGCGAAATGAGCGAGCACGAAGGTCCCGGCGGGGTGCGCCGGGGGAAGCGGGCGCGCTGGTTCGTCGCCGCCGCGGTGGTGGTCGTGGTGCTGGGCACCTCGTCGGTCGTGTGCTGACCCGCGTCGCATCGGGCGCGACGGCCGAGCAGCAGGCGCCGCCGCCGGTGCAGACGGCGTCGATCGCCAAGACCGACCTCATCGAGCAGGAGCAGGCCGACGGCACGCTCGGCTACGGCATCGAGACGCCGATCTCGGGCCGCAAACCGGGCACGGTCACGTCGCTGCCCGCGTCCGGCGCGAAGATCAAGCGCGGGCAGGCGGTCTACGGCGTAGACGCGAAGCCGGTGCCGCTGTTCTATGGCACCCTGCCGTTCTATCGCGACCTCGCCGAGGGCGCCACGGACGGCCCGGACGTCAAGCAGCTGGAGGAGAACCTCAAGGCGCTGGGCTTCGGCGGATTCGGCACGCCGGACAAGAAGTTCACTCCGGCCACCGCCGCCGCGCTCAAGAAGTGGCAGAAGTCGATCGGGCTGGAGCAGACCGGGGCGTTCGCACAGGGCGACGTCGTCCTCGCGGCGGAGGAGATCCGGGTTTCGGGGGTCACCGCGCAGGCCGGGGCGCCCGGCCAGGGCGAGCTGCTGAAGGTCACCGGCACCGAGCGGGTCGTGTCGGTGAAGCTCGACGCGGCCAAGCAGAGCCTCGCCAAGCAGGGCTCCAAGGTGTCGATGGACATCACCGGCGGTGGAAGCACGGCGGGCACGGTCACCGGGATCGGCACGGTCGCCGAGCCGGACAAGGACGCGAGCGGCCAGTCGAACGGCAAGGCGACCGTCACCGTCACGATCTCGCTGGACGACCCGGGCGCGGCTGGCCCGCTCGACTCGACCCCGGTCACCGTGCGGTTCACCAAGGGCAAGCACGAGGGCGTGCTGGCCGTGCCGGTCGGGGCGCTGCTCGCGCTGGCCGAGGGCGGGTACGCGGTGGAGGTCGACGAGGCTGGCAAGCGGCGGCTCGTCGGGGTCAAGACGGGCCTGTTCTCCGGCGGGCAGGTCGAGATCGACGGCGACGGGCTGCGCGCGGGCCTGACGGTGGTGACCACGTCATGACACCGGTACTCGCCGTGCGCGAGGCCTCCAGGACCTATCCCGGCGAAGTCAGGGCGCTACGCGCGGTCTCACTGTCCATTCAGGACAGTGAGATGGTCGGGATCGTCGGGCCGTCCGGCTCGGGGAAGTCGACGCTCCTGCAGCTGATGGGCACGCTCGACAAACCGACCAGCGGGCGGATCGAGCTGCGCGGCAACGACGTCGCCAAGCTGTCCGACCGCGCGCTGTCGAGTTTGCGGTCGCGGTGGATCGGCTTCGTGTTCCAGCAGTTCTTCCTCAGCGACGGCGTCAGCGCCGTGGACAACGTGGCGACCGGGCTGCTGTACGCGGGCGTCCCGCGCGGTAAGCGGCGCGCACGCGCGTTGTCCGCGTTGGACCGCGTGGGGCTCGGGCATCGCGCGGGCCACCTCCCCAGCGAGCTGTCCGGTGGCGAGCGCCAGCGGGTCGCGATCGCGCGCGCCATGGTCAACGAGCCCGCGATCCTGCTGGCCGACGAGCCGACCGGCAATCTCGACACCGAGAACGGCGGGGCGATCCTGAACCTGCTCGCCGGGCTCAGCGCGGACGGGACGACGATCGTGATCATCACCCACGACCGCGAGATCGCCGCGGGGCTGCCGCGCCGGATCGAACTGCTCGACGGCACGCTGCGCGTCGACACCGGGACCCCGCCGGGGGTGTTCCGATGAGCGCGCCCGTTCTCGTCCCGCCGCCGTCCGCGCCGGGCAAACCGCCGTCGCCAGCCCGGCTGGGCCTGCGTGACGTGCTTTCGCTGGGCGCCCACGGGATGCGGACCCGGCCGATGCGCGCGGTGCTTTCGGCGCTGGGCATCGGGATCGGCATCGCCGCGATGGTCGCGGTGCTGGCGATCCCGGCCTCGGGTGCGCAGGCGCTGCACGACAAGCTGGCGGCGCTCGGCACCAACCTGCTGGCGGCCGGGCCGGGGCAGACGTTGTTCGGCAAGGACGCGAAGCTGCCCGAGAGCGCGGTGCCGATGGCCAAGCGGATCGGCCCGGTCACCGCGGCTTCGGCCGTCGGCGCGACCGGCCAGACAGTGCGGCGCAACGACAAGATCGACCAGGGCGAGACGTCCGGGCTGGCGGTGTACGCGGCGACGCCGGACCTGCTGGGCGTGGTCGGCGGCGCGCTGCGCGACGGCACGTTCCTGAACCAGGCCAACGGGAAATTCCCGGTGACCGTGCTCGGCGCGCAGGCCGCCGCGCGGCTCGGCATCGACCGGATCGATCCCGCGCACCCGCGTCAGGTGTGGATCGGCAACCAGTGGTTCACCGTGGTCGGGGTGCTGGGGCCGATGCCGCTGGCGCCGGAGATCGAGCGTTCCGTGCTCGTCGGCTGGGACGCGGCGAAGCAGCTTCTCGGCTTCGACGGGCACCCGCAGACGGTCTACGTCCGGGCGCAGGAGTCCCAAGTGGACAGTGTGCGGCAGGTGCTGGCGCAGACGTTGAGCCCGTCCGCGGCCAACGAGGTCGAGGTGCGGCGGCCGTCGGACGCGCTGGCGGCGCAGAAGATCACCGAGGACACCTACAGCGCCCTGTTCCTCGGGCTCGGCGGCGTCGCGCTGCTGGTCGGCGGGGTCGGCGTGGCCAACACGATGGTCATCTCGGTGCTCGAACGACGCCGGGAGATCGGGCTGAGACGGGCGCTGGGCGCGACGAAACGGCAGATCCGCGGGCAGTTCCTGGCCGAGTCGGTGCTGCTGTCCGGCCTGGGCGGACTCGCCGGGGTGCTGGTCGGCGTGCTCGTCACGGCCGCGTACGCGCTGAGCCAGGGCTGGCCCGCGGTGCTCCCAGTCGGCGCGCTGCTCGGCGGCGTCGGTGTCGCCGCGCTGGTCGGAGCGGTCGCGGGGGCCTATCCCGCGATGCGCGCCGCTCGCCTCCCGCCCACCCAGGCCCTCGCCTGACTGCCCCTGAAGGCCACCTTCACGGCGTAAAACGCCGTGAAGGTGGCCTTCAGGGACCTTCGAAGAGAGCTTTTCCGGAGTTGCGGTGCCGCTTGCCGCGCGGGTTGAATCGGGCGGCCTGGGGGCGGCGGAGGGAGCGGGACTGCATGGCGGCCACCGAAGCGAACCGGCGAGACTTCCTGCGCTGGCTCGCCGTGAGCGGGACGGCGCTGGCGGCCGCGGGGATGGCGTCGCCCGCGGACGCCGCCGGGGCCGGGATCACCTTGCTGACCGGGGTCACGCTGATCGACGGAACGGGCTCCGCGCCACGGGACGACGTCACGATCGTGCTGGTCGGCGACCGGATCGCCTGGGTCGGCCCGTCCTACGACCTGCCGTCCTACGCCGGCGCGACGGTCATCGACGGGCGGGGCAAGTTCGCCGTGCCGGGGCTTTGGGACATGCACACCCACGGCTCGGACCTCGAGGACATCTTCCCGCCGCTGCACCTGGCCAACGGCGTCACCGGCATCCGCGAGATGTGGGGCTACCCCGAGAACCGCGCGACCCGCGCGAAGATCGAGCGCGGCGAGCTGCTCGGTCCCAGGATGGTGCTGGCGAGCAACGTCGTCGACGGGCCGGTTTCGCTGCTCGGCCCGCCCGTCACCCGGGTGACGGACGAGGCGCAGGCCCGCGCCGCGGTGCGGACGGCCAAGGCGGATGGCGCCGCGTTCGTCAAGGTCTACTCCTATCTGCTGCCCGACGCGTTCCGCGCGGTGGCCGACGAGTGCCGTCTGCAGGGGCTCCCGTTCGCCGGGCATCTGCCGTACCGCGTCCCGCTGCCCGACGCGAGCGACGCCGGGCAGCACTCGTTCGAGCACCTCTTCGGCGTCCCGCTGCGCACCTCGTCACGGGCCCCGGAGTACCTGGCCAAACTTGCGGCGACCCCCATCGATCCCGCCGCGCCCAGGGACTTCTTCAACGTCGCCCGCGAGCTCGACCGGCTGGCGATGCTGGACTACGACCCGGTCCGGGCCGGTGAGCTGTTCACCCGGCTGAGGGACAACGACAGCTGGCAGTCGCCGACCCTGACGCTCAACCGCGTCATCGGCAGGCCCGCCGGCACCTATCTGAACGACCCGCGCCTCAAGTACGTCCCCGCCGAGATCCGTGAGCTGTGGGCCTCCCGGATCCACCTGTACTCCCCGGTCACGCCCGAGCAGATCCGCCAGCAGGAGGTGTTCTTCGCGCAGCGGCAGCAGCTGGTCGGCGCGATGTACCGCGCCGGGGTCGGGGTCGTCGGCGGCACGGACTGCCTCAACCCCTACTCGTTCCCCGGTTTCGGGCTCCACGACGAGCTCGAACTGCTCGCGGGCAGCGGGCTGACGCCGTTGGAGGTGCTCCGGACGGTGACCTCGGACGCCGCCCGCCTCCTCGGCCGCGAGCAGATCGCGGGCACGATCGCCGTCGGCAAGGAGGCCGATCTGCTGCTGCTCGGCGCGGATCCCGCGGCCGACGTCCGCAACCTTCGCCGCATCGACACCGTGATCACGCGGGGCCGGGTACTCGATCGGGCCGCCCTGGACCGGATGCTCACGGCCGTCGAAACCGCGGCCGCGAAGCCACCTGCCCCGGCTCGCGCCGCGAGGGCGCGGATCTTGGCGGTGCACGGCTGCTGCTGAGCACCGGCGGCGCCCCGGGTAATCTCGGCCACACGGGATTGCTCCCGGTGGGGATGATCGAGGGGGAGTCGAGCCGTGTCTTTGGCGGGGGTATCCGGGCGCAGGCTCGTGTGGCTGTTCATCGCGCTGGAGGTCGCGGCCGTCGGGCTCGTCCTGTGGCTCAAGCGGTTCGACGGCCTGGACCTGGAGGTTTACCTCGGCGGCGCGAAGGCCCTCGTCGAGTCGGGCACGCCGTACGACGCGTGGGTGCCGACCACGCACACCATCTCGCTGCCGTTCACGTACACGCCGTTCGCGGCCGCGGTGTTCCTGCCCGGGACGGTCCTGCCGTTCGCCGTGACCATGCGGCTGATCTCGATCCTGTCCATCGTGGGGACCGGGGTCGTCGCGTACCTGTTCGCGGCCGGGCTCAACGGCGCGCTGACCGACCGGGCGAACCGGCGCGGGCACGTCACCGCCGGCCTGGTCGCGATCGCCGCCCAGCTGGCCGGCGCGTTGCTGGAACCGGTCCGCTCGACGCTCGGTTTCGGGCAGATCAACGCCCTGCTGATGGTCATGGTGGTCCTCGACGTGCTCCTGCCGGGACGCGCGCGGACCAAGGGGCTGCTCATCGGGCTGGCCGCGGCGATCAAGCTGACGCCCGCGGTGTTCATCCTGTACTTCCTGTTCCGCAAGGACTATCGCTCCGCCGCGCGGGTGGCCGCCGGGTTCGTCGCGGCCGGTGCGGTGATGTGGCTCGCGGCTCCCGTGGCCTCGGCGAAGTACTGGACCGAGCTGGTTTTCGACGCCGGGCGGATCGGTGGGAGCGACTACGTCGGCAACCAGTCGATACGCGGTGTCGTGGCGCGGCTGGGGCTCGGC
The DNA here is from genome assembly GCF_035828755.1 of Amycolatopsis sp. H20-H5. Taxonomy (NCBI): domain Bacteria; kingdom Bacillati; phylum Actinomycetota; class Actinomycetes; order Pseudonocardiales; family Pseudonocardiaceae; genus Amycolatopsis; species Amycolatopsis sp. H20-H5. The sequence goes on from NZ_JAYMZS010000116.1 coordinate 25,071, forward strand.
GGCGCGGAGGACGTCGTCTGGCTGCTCGCCGCGCTGGCCGTGATCGCGCTGACGGTGTTCGTGCTGGTCCGGGTGCGGCAGCCGGTGCTCGCGCTCACGGCCTGCGCGATCGGCGGGCTGCTGGTCTCGCCGGTTTCGTGGACGCACCACTGGACCTGGTGCGTGCCGATCCTGGTGGCGGCGGGCTACCTGGCCGCGATCTCCTGGCGCGTCGACCGGCTCGTGGCCTGGTGGTCGCTGGGCGGCGCGGTGGTCGGCGTCGCGCTGTTCATCATCGGGCCGATGTGGTTCGCGCCGCGGCCCGCCGGCTCGGTCGGGTGGTGGCTCGCGACCGAGTCCTACGTGCTGTACGGCCTCGCGTTGCTGGCGCTCGGCGGTGTCGCCGCGCGCCGGATCGCGCGGCTGTTCGAACCTCGTGTGCCGCTTCTCGTCAAAGCCTCTGAAGGCCACCTTGACAGCGTTTAACGCCGTGAAGGTGGCCTTCAGGGACGGTCAGTAGAGCGAGTCGTCGTCGCCAGGCTCGAAGAGCTGGCCGCGGACGGCGCCTGCCGGGAACTCGGCCGTGTGCAGGTTGGCGTAGAAGCCGCCGGGGTTGCGGTCGATGCCGCGGATGACGTTCGCCGGGACCTTGGTGGCCGTGCCCGCGATGCCGGTGATCGACGCCGGGAGCCCGCCGGGGGCGGCGAACAACGGCACCACGACAGGACCGCTCGTACCCGCGTCACCCTGGTGGATGTGGCCGAGCGTCGGTGAGCCGACACCCGAGAAGGTGAACGAGTAGTCGACGGAGCTTCGGTGCGTCTCCACGAACGCGGTCGCGCCGCCGTCGGGGTCACCCGCGCCGGGTACCTCCTGGTCACCGCTGGCCAGCGCGCTCAGGTCGCCGTTGTGCAGCACACGGTTCAGATCCACCGCCTTGTCCAGCTTACGGAACTGGCCGCGGACCGCGCCGCCGGGGAACTCGGCGGTGTGCAGGTTCGCGTAGAACGCGCCCGAACCGTCGGTGAACGTCTTCAGCAGCGCCGGGTCGCCCACGCTCACGTGGCCGACGGCGCCGTTGACGCCCTCGGGCAGCACCCCGCCGAAGAACGGCACCTTGACCGCGCCGTTGACCCCGGCCTTCCCGTCGTGGATGTGCGCGGCGGTCGGCGCGCCGATGTTCTTCCACTTGATCGCGAACGACACCTGGTTGCCCTGGATGCGGACGACCTCGGTGGCGTGGCCGTCCGGATCGCCCACCGCGGGGCCGCCCGCGACGGGGATTTCTGCCCGGCCGGTCAGTTCGGCGGCGAAGAACACGGGCGCACCGGGGGTGGGTGCCGGCTGGTCTTCGTGCGCGGAGGCGACACCCGTGCCCGCGGTGGCGATACCGACGGACAGGGCGAAAGCGGACAGGAGGAGCTTGTTCGGGCGCATCGGGTTACCTCGAGGGAATTTCAGGGGCGCCGCGTCCTGCGCGACACCCGGTGAGGGGCAGTCGTGGCACTACACGGCCTCGCCGGGCGGACGGTTCAGATCCGTTCGATGATCGACCCGTTCGGTGGAACCCCACACGCGCTGAAGGCCACCTTGAGGGACTTAGAGTCCCTCAGGCCCGTCGCCGACGAGGCGACGGGCCTGAGGCAAAACAGTGGCCTTCAGAGGCTGTTCAAACTCAGCTGAGGTGCTCGACGACGTACTCGATGCTCTGGGTCAGGCGGGTGATGTCGTCCGGGTCGATGGCCGGGAACATGCCGACGCGCAGCTGGTTGCGGCCCAGCTTGCGGTACGGCTCGGTGTCGACGATCCCGTTGGCGCGCAACACCTTCGCCACGGCGGACGCGTCCACCTCGTCGGTGAAGTCGATCGTGCCGACGACCTGCGAGCGCAGCGACGGGTCGGTGACGAACGGCGTCGTGTAGCCGGTCTTCTCGGCCCACTCGTAGAGCCGGGTCGAGGAGTCCTTGGTGCGTGCGACGGTCCAGTCGAGGCCGCCCTGCGCGAGCATCCACTCGATCTGGTCGGCGAGCAGGAACAGCGTCGCGACCGACGGGGTGTTGTACGTCTGGTCCTTGCGGGAGTTGTCCAGCGCGGTGGTCAGCGACAGGAACTCCGGGATCCAGCGGTCGCTCGCGCCGATCTCGCCGATGCGCTCGATCGCGGCGGGCGAGGCCAGCGCCAGGAACAGGCCGCCGTCGGAGGCGAAGGACTTCTGCGGCGCGAAGTAGTAGACGTCGAAGTCCTCGGCCTTGACCGGCAGGCCACCGGCGCCGGAGGTCGCGTCGATCGCGACGAGCGCGCCCTCGCTGCCCGCGGGACGGCTCACCGGGACGGCGACACCGGTCGAGGTCTCGTTGTGCGCCCAGCCGACCAGGTCGACGCCCGGCTCGAAGACGATTTCGGGCGCGCTGCCCGGGTCGGCCTTGACCACGGTGGGCTCGCCGAGGAACGGCGCGCCCTTGGTGACCGAAGCGAACTTGGACGAGAACTCGCCGTAGGTGAAGTGCTGCGAACGCTCCCGCACGAGGCCGAACGCGGCCGCGTCCCAGAACGCGGTCGTGCCACCGTTGCCGAGGATGACTTCGTAACCCTCCGGCAGGGAGAAGAGCTCGGACAGACCCGCGCGCACCCGGCCTACCAGCGACTTCACCGGCTTCTGGCGGTGGGACGTGCCCAGATAGGTGTCACCGGACTTCGCCAGGCTGGCGAGCTGCTCGGCGCGGACCTTCGACGGTCCGCAGCCGAAGCGGCCGTCGGCCGGCTTGAGGTCTGCGGGGATGGTCAACTCAGCTGCGTCGGTCATGTGGCCAGTCTCTCAGGTCGGGACAGGCCTGCTGACGCGGGTTGTGTGGTGTCCACCACGTGGAACGGGACACTGATCGCCGAAGGCGGCGCGTAGTGAAAACGGCCCTCGCCACTGTGTCGCCTGCTGCTGGCGGCTCTTTCGTCCGGTTTTGTGGTCCCTGAAGGCCACCATGACGGCGTTAAACGCCGTCATGGTGGCCTTCAGGGACTTGTCTGGTTGCGTCCTGAGG
>NZ_JAYMZS010000117.1:0-24957 GCF_035828755.1 Amycolatopsis sp. H20-H5
CACCACCCGCTTTCCACGAACCCCGCACCCCGCACCCAAAACGACAACGACGCCCCGCCGTTCTGACAACCACCAGCCTGGCAACGTCCAAAACCGACCCAGCGAGCTCAATCGCGCGTCACGCTCTTGTCGGCATGCACTACGCCCGACACACCGCGCGGGCAACACCGGACGGTTGACGACAGCGGCCGTTTCGGCAACCACCGTCTCCGCACCGTGCGCGAGCTGATCCAGGTCCGGGTCGGCCTCCCCCGCATGGAACGCGCTGTCCGCGAGCGAAACGCCAAACAACCGGCTTCCCAGCGCCCGACGCGGCTCAGTCGCGCGACCTCAACCCCGCCGACCCCAGAGCACCCGGCTTCCCACCACCCAAGACAGCTCAGTCGCGCGTCGGCCCGCACTACACGCGACGCTGCGCGGTCAACCTCAACACGGCCAAGCGGACTGCCAGAACGCCCAGCCTCCCACCCCAACGCAGCTCAACCGCACACCGCGCCCCCACCGTCCCCCAGACCGCAACCGGCCGACAATCCCAGCGCCACCAAACAAACCCACCAAGCACACCGCCAAAACACCGGCCCAACACCACCCGAAACGCCCCGATTTCACCGAGCTCCACATCCAGCCTGACTGCCCCTGAAGGCCACCTTCAGGGACCTAGACGCCCCAAAAGTTCCCTTCACGACACCGCCTGCCCGACGGGTGCAGCAACCAGCCCAACCCGACGTCGTAAGTGATCCGCGAAAAGAGAAAAGACCGGCGGCGAACGGACCGGGTCACGTCCAGTGGGTGCGATGGGCCAGCCAGCCGCGGGTCGCCGCCGCCAAGCGCCGCTGCGCCGCGCGGACTCCACTGGTCGCGGGCGGCTCGGGCAGACGGCAACTACGTTCGGCGTGCCCGGCCAGCGCGACACCGAACGCGGTGACAGCCCACGTCGGTACACCGGCCAATGCGGGGCGACGGCGGATCAGGCGATCGACGTTGGCGGGGTCATGGCCCGCGTCCAGCAGGTGGGGCACCAGTGCGACCAGGTCCAGCCAGCCCGCGCCCTTCGCCGGGTAGCGCCAGTTTGTCACCAGTACGCGGCCGGGGCCCGTTCTGACCAGATTCTCCGGCTGGATGTCGTTGTGCAGCAACGTTTCCCCCGCTGCCCATGGGTGCCAGGACGTCTCCAACGCGGCCAGCGAGTCGAGGTTCCGGGTCGACCAGTCGTCGAGGTCGCCGGGCGGGTCGGCCCGCAGTTCGTGCCAGCCGCGCAGGAGCGGGCCGAGGTCGTCGAGCGCGTCCGGGGCCTCCGGGAGCGGGGACGGCGTCAGTGTCCTGCCCAGCGCGCCGATGGCCGCCAAGGCCGCGGACAGGTCTGGGGAGCCGGGTCGCAGATTGGGCCGGGTGCCTTCGAGGTCGGCGAAGACCAGGACCAGCCAGTCGTCGTCCACAGTGGACAAGAGACGGGGCACGGGGGCAGCGGCGGGCAGCCTGACGGCCACCGCGGCTTCGGTCCGGTAACCGCCGGACCTGGGGCTCCTCGCGGGCAGCGCCTTGACGTACACCCAGCGCCCGTCTTCGAGCTGGAGCCTGGCAGCGAGCCCGCCCTCGAACTCCGGCGACTGCCGCAGCGAACGCCGCACCACCGAGCCCAGCTCACGCTCCACGGCCTCGCGGACGTGGCCCGGCAGGTCGTGCCAGCTCAACCGTGCCGACACCGCCGCCGTCACCAACACCCCCCCGCACACCGTCCGTGTGAAGCAAGACTACCGAAATTTCACACGAACGAGTGAGCGATTAGCCGACGGGCAGGACGTATCCGGCCCAGCGGTCCGTGACGCGGTAGCCACAGCGCTCGTACACCCCGAGCGCACTGTGGGCGTTGTCGACGTCGACGTTCAGGGCGTACCGCTCGAACCCGGCCTCCGTCGCCTTCGCCATGGTGTACCCGAGCAGGGCCGTCGCCACGCCGCGGCCGCGCAAGGACGCACGGGTGCCGACGTAGTTGACATACAGCTCCTTCACCCCGGTGATGGCCGCCTCGGACTCGTAGAACGAGCTCAGCACGAACGCCACGACCTCGTCACCGGACGGGGAGAGCAGCAGGAACGACAGGTCGCGGCGGAAGTCCTTGGAACCGGTGACCAGATGCCGCCAGTTCTCCGGCGACTGTTCGGTGCTGCCCCAGTGCCCGGCGAAGATGTCGTTGCGCGCCAGCCGGGTGAGCTCCTCGTACTTCTCCTCGTGGGCGACCAGCGGAAGCTCCGGAGGCAATGGCTGCACGGGCGGCAGCGTGCCCGGCTCGGTCCGCATATCGACAAAAGTCCGCTGGTGCTGGTATCCGGCCGCCGCGAGCACTTCGGCGAACCAGCGCTGGTTCTCGTGCGCGCTGCTGTGCAACTCCAGCGGCGCGTCGGGGAAGGCAGCCAGGTGAAGCAGGCGGCCTGCCCTGAGGAACCAGTCGGTCAGGTGATGGCCCACCGCCTCGCTCCGGTGGTCCGGATGCATCAGGGCTTCGAGCCTCGGCATGTGCACCGGGTCCGCCGCGTCGCGCGGGCGGACCAGCCCGTAGCCGACCAGCCGGTCACCGGCCCAGGCCGCCGTCGAGCCGTCGAGGAGGTTGATGCTGGGGCCGTCGAACTGCTCCCGCAGGTCCTCGGCGCTGTAGTGCTCGCCGGTCGGCTCGGCGGCCTCGGCCTCGGCGAACACGACGGCGAGGGCATCCATGTCGGCCGGGGTGAGCGGGCGCCAGGTCAGTTCCATGGCGCCGAGGCTAGGCCGGACCCGCCGGGGCGCGCATCCGGATTTCGGGCGGATTACGCTGACGGAGTGCTGGTGCTCCTCCCTCCTTCCGAGACCAAGGCCGACGGCGGCGACGGGCCGCCGCTGGACCTGGACTCGCTGTCGCGCCCCGAGCTGACGCCGACCCGGCGCAAACTGGCCGAAGCGCTGGTCGAACTGTCCTCGGACGTCCCGGCGAGCCTCGTCGCGCTCGGCATCACCGAGCGCCAAGCCGACGAGGTCACCCGCAACGCGGCGTTGTGGACGGCGCCGACGATGCCAGGGCTGCACCGCTACACCGGCGTGCTCTACGACGCGCTCGACCTGAAGAGTTTCCGCAAGCCCGCGCTCGCCAAGGCCGAAAGCCGCCTCGCGGTGGCGTCCGCGCTGTTCGGCGTGGTGACCGGCGCGGACCGGATCCCGGCGTACCGGCTTTCCGGCGGCAACTCGCTGCCCTCGCTCGGCACCCTGCGCAGCGTGTGGAAGCCCGCGCTGGAGCCGGTGCTGCGCGGCATCGACGGGCTCGTCGTGGACCTGCGCTCAGGCACCTACGCGACGCTGGCCAAACTGCGGCCGGACGCGGTGACCGTGCGAGTGGTCACCGCGGACGCGGCGGGCAACCGCACGACGGTCAGCCATTTCAACAAGGCATACAAGGGAAAGCTCGCGGCCGTGCTGGCCAGGGCGCCGCGCGAACCGTCCACTGTGGAGCAGCTGCTCCGGGTGGCCTCCCGCGCCGGCCTGACGATCGAGCGCAGCGGCGAGTACGAGCTGGAGCTGCTCACCGGGGACTGAACCGCCCCACGCCGTACGCACCGAGGTCGAATTCGGATGGCTCTCCGAGCGCGAGTCCGGCGACGAGGCTGCCGGTGTACGGCCCGATGGTGAGCCCTGCCGGGCCGAAACCGGTGGCCAGCAGCAGCTCCGGATGCCCAGGGACGGCGCCGATCACCGGCAGTCCGTCGGCGGTGGCGGGCCGGAAACCGACCCTGGTCTCCAGCAGCGTCGCGTCGGCCAGGCCCGGCGCCACGGCGAGCGCGTGCTCGAGGACCTCCCGCTGCCCGGCGGCGGTCACCCGGTGGTCGAAACCGGTGCCGGTCTCGCGGGTGGCGCCCGCGACCACCCGGGAATCCCCGAACGCGAGCAGGTAGTGGCTCGACGGCGGCAGCACCACCGGCCACCGGGCGGTGTCCACGCCGGGCAGCCCGAGGTGGGTGATCTGCCCGCGGCTCGGGTTCACCCCGCTGGAAACGCCAAGCGGTGCCAGCAGTTCCTCGGTCCACGCGCCGGTGGCGACGACTACGACGTCCGCCTCGATGGTCTCGCCGGGGATCTCCGCCCCGGCCACCCGGCCGCCGCGGAGCAGCAGTTTCGCGTCGCCGTTCACGAGCCGGGTGGTCGTCCGGCTCGTCGCCGACGCGAGCAGCGCCGCACTGAGCCGCCTGCCGTCGACCCGCCCGGAACCTTCGACGTGCACGGCCCGCAGATCCGGCGCCAACGGGGGAAAGAGCTCACGCGCCTGCGCCGAATCGAGCCGTGTGACGGCCCCTGCCAGCGGATCGGCGACCGCGCGGTCACGGAGCTTCGTCTCCAGCCCGGCCAGCTCGGTGTCGTCCGCGGAGACCATCATCCCGCCCATGACCTCGAACGAAGTGCCGGTCTCGCCCTCCTCGGCGAGCAGGCGGACTATCTCGCGATAGTGCGCGGCGCCTTTGACGGCCAGCCGGTACTCGTCCTCGTCCCGTCGAGTGGTCCACGGGCTGACGATGCCCGCGCCCGCGGCGGTGGCCTTGCCTGGCTGGTCACGGGCGAGCAGCACCACCTCCACACCCCGCCTGGCCAGATGGAAAGCGGTCGAAGTCCCGGCGATCCCGGTACCGATCACAAGCACGCGCATGACCTCACCCTGCACTGCTCGGACGATCACGTCGAACCGGTGCCGGACATTAGTTCCGTACCCGTACCTGCCTGCTCCCCGATTGCTAGCCCACGGGCGGTCACCGGAAAGTGACTTCCAGCGACCTGGAAAGGAATCACCGTGAAAAGAACACAACGGGTACTGGGGTTGTTCGCACTGAGTCTGGCGGCCCTGTCCGTCCCAGTGCTGGGCGATGTCGCGGGAGCGGCCGAACCGGCCAACGCCCAGGCTGTCGCGCCGATCGGGGACGCGCACATCCCCGGGAGCACCGGCGCGCACTCGAACTTCATTGGCGGCGAAAAGGCCTCGGTCAAGGACTATCCCTTCATCATCGGCGGCCTGCGGGCGGGCGGGCCGCGGCCGAAGGGCGAGACCTGCACCGGCTCGGTCGTCGCGCCGCGCAAGATCATCATCGCCGCGCACTGCAAGGCGGCCGAGGGCACGAAGACGTTCCTCTACGGCTTGGACGACCTGCAGGTCGGGACCGGCACGACCGTCGGCGTCGTCAGCTACGTCACCCACCCGAAGTACGTCAACTTCGACCAGGGCTACGACGTCGCGGTGGTCACCACCGACGCCGACATCCCGGTGCCCGCCGGTGGTTTCGCCAAGATCGCGACTACGGCCGACACCGACCTCAACAAGCCCGGTCAGGACGGCCTCGGGCTGGGCTACGGCAAGAAGGACTTCAACGACGACTCGAAGGACGTCACCCTTCAGAAGATCACGCTGCCCATCGTCAACGGCACGAGCCAGTGCACGGGCGTCGGCGCGGGCTTCCAGGACGCGACGATGGTGTGCGCCGGGTACAGCGACGGCCACAAGACGATCCTCCCCGGTGACAGCGGCGGACCGTTGATCGTGGGCGGCAAGATCGTCGGCCTCGCGTCTTGGAGCCGTAGCGACTTCAAGTGGTACAGCGTCTACAGCCGCCTGAACAACGACATGGGCGACTGGGCCGTGCAGCAGGTCGGCGGTGACCCGCAGCCGAGCGACAGCTTCACCCTCGCGGCGTCACCCGCGTCGGTGAAGGTCGACCCCGGCAAGTACGTGTCGGCGACGATCACCAGCAAGGCGGGCAAGAACGGCAGCGAGAACGTCGCCCTGACCGCGTCGGGCCTGCCGGACGGCGCGAAGGCCACCTTCCAGCCGTCGAGCATCAACTCCGGTGACACCGCCAAGGTGACCATCGAGACCGCGGCGAACACCCCGGAGAAGGACTACACGGTCACGATCTCCGGCAAGGGCACCACGGACACCGCCACCGCGACGCTCAAGCTGACCGTCGGCAAGGGCGGCGAGCCCCCGGTCGGCGACCTGACGGTGGCGGTGACCCCCGGCAGCGGCTCGAGCAAGCCGGGCTTCTTCACCAACGCCACCGTTTCGGCCACCGGCGGCACCGGCACCATCACGCTTTCGGCCTCGGGTTCCGGCCTGCCGATCGCACCGTTCTTCAACCCGCAGACGATCTCCACCGGCGGCAGCTCCACGATGCAGATCATCGCGCCGTTCCAGGCCGGCACCTACCCCATCACGGTGAAGGCGACCGACTCCGCGGGCAAGACCTCGACCACGACGTACACCCTGACCGTCCAGTAAGGGCAGTCCTCCTCCCCGAATACCCGCCCGGTGGGCTGCTTCGCAGGCAGCGGCCCACCGGGCTTCCTCACGCGTGGACGTCCGGTTCGACTGACCCTCAAGGCCACCATGACGGCGTTAGACGCTGTGAGGCCCGTCGCCGACGAGGCAACGGCGCCCTAGAAGAGACAGTGGCCTTCAGGGACCACCGGAACGGACGTCAGGGGCGCAGGAGGGACATGGCGGCGTTGTGGCCGGGGATGCCGCTGACGCCGCCGCCGCGGGTGGCGCCCGCGCCACAGAGCAGGATGCGCGGGTGCGCGGTCTCGACGCCCCAGCGGCCCGTGCGGCCGGGTTCGGCGTAGGGCCAGGACAGGTCGCGGTGGAAGATGTGCCCGGCGGGCAGCGCCAGCTCGACCTCCAGGTCCAGCGGGGTTTTCGCCTCGACGCAGGGGGTGCCGTCCGGGGCGGTCCACAGGCAGTCCTCGATCGGCTCCGCCAGCACGCTGTTCAGCGAAGCCAACGTCGCTCGCAACGCCTCCGCGCGAGCTTCGGAGTTCCGGCCGCGGAACAGCCGCGCGGGCATGTGCAGGCCGAACAGCGTCAGCGTCTGGGCACCCGCCGCGCGCTCGGCGGGGCCGAGGATCGACGGGTCGGTCAGCGAATGGCAGTAGATCTCGCAGGGCGGCGACGCCGGGATCCTGCCCGCGTCAGCCTCCGCGTACGCCGTGGCCAGCTGCTCGTAACCTTCGTTGACGTGGAACGTGCCACCGAACGCTTCTCGTGGGTCCACAGTGGAATCACGCAGTCGCGGCAGCCGCGTCAGCACCATGTTCACCTTGAGTTGAGCGCCTTCAGGCGCCTCCGTGGGCTCCTCGCCCAGCAGCCGGGCCAGTACCGGGGGCGCGACGTTCGCGAGCACGTGAGCACCGTGGACGACGTGCTCGACGTCGTCGAGCCGGTAGCGGACTTCGCCGTCCGGGTCGACCGACAGCACCTCCGCGCCGGTCACGAGCCGCGCCCCGGCAGCCCGTGCGACGTCGGCGAGCGAGCCGGTGACCGCGCCCATCCCGCCGACCGGCACGTCCCAGTCGCCCGTCTCGTTGCCGATCACGTGGTAGAGCAGGCAGCGGTTCTGCCGCAGCCCGAGGTCGTCGGCGGCGGCGAAGGTCCCGATCAGGGCGTCGGTCAGCACGACCCCGCGGACGGTGTCGTCACCGAAATCCTCCTGGAGCGTCTCGGAAATCGGCCGCTCGAACAGGGCCGACCACGCCCGGTCGTCGTCGATCCGCGCGCGGAGTTCTTCCTTGCCCGGCAAGGGTTCTGTCAGGGTGGAGAACGTCCGCTCGGCGACGCGGGCGGTCATCGCGTAGAAGCGGCGCCAGGCGTCGAAGTCGCGGGGAGAGCCGGTGAGCGCGGCGAACGACGCGGCCGTTCTGGCCTCGTCACCGGTGTCGACCAGCAGGCCGGAGTCACCCACCGGGGTGTACGAGGACATCCGGCGGCGGCGTAGGTCGAGGCTCAGCCCGAGATCGGCGATGATCTTACGCGGCAACAGGCTGACCAGGTAGGAGTACCGCGAAAGCCGCACGTCGACGCCGGGAAACGCCCGGAACGAGACCGCCGCCCCGCCGACCTCGCGCCCCCGCTCCAGCACCAGGACCGACCTCCCGGCCCTGGCCAGGTAGGCCGCCGCGACCAGCCCGTTGTGCCCGCCACCGACGACCACGACCTCAGGCGAATCCACCCGAGTCCTCCCCTCACCGTGCCGCTGAAGGCCACCACTGTCCCAAAAGGCCCGTCGCCTCGTCGGCGACGGGCCTGCCGGACTCTAACGCCCTCATGGTGGCCTTCAGGGACTTGCGGGGACAGCGGACTAGAAGGTGATGGTCAGCCCGTCGATCGAGCCGGTGTCGAACTTGTAGATGTCCTGGACCTGCAGCTTCCAGGTGCCGTTGGCGCTCTCGGCCGAGGCGTCCACGGTGTAGTTCTCGTGCACACCGGTCGCGACGCCGACGCCGCCTGCCTTCTTGAGCCGGTAGACGGCGCCGCTCGGGCCGACCAGGTCGACGACGAGGTCGGCGGTGTAGGTGTGGCTGATGTCGACCTTGACCGGCAGCGTGGCCGAGGCCTTGCCGTCGCAGCCGTCCTGGGTCACCGAGCTGGTGACGGCGTCACCGGCGTCCGGGATGGCGACCGGGGTGGTGTTCGACTTCGCGCCGCACTTCGGCGCCGGTCCGGTGCCGCCGATGAACGAGACGTTGAGCAGCTTGTTCGCCGAGCCGCTGCCCGCGTTCTTGATGACGCCGTCGGTCGCGCCGCCGACCAACGCGTCCCGCACCTGCTGGGCGGTCGCGCCGGGGTTGGCGGACAGGTAGAGCGCCGCGGCGCCGGTCACGTGCGGGGTCGCCATGGACGTCCCGCTCATGTTCGCGCTGCTGCCGTTGGACAGGCCGAGCGAGGTGATGTTGTTGCCCGGCGCGAAGATGTCCGTGCAGGTGCCGTAGTTGGAGAACGACGCGCGGTTGTCGTTCTCGTCCGAGGCGTTCACCGTGATGGCCTCCGGCACGTGCGCCGGGCTGGTGTTGCACGCGTCGGTGCTGGAGTTGCCCGAGGCGACGGAGTAGACGACGCCCGAGGCGATCGACTTCTTCAGCGCGTCGTCGCCGACACCGACGGCGTCCATGGTGAGACTCATGTTCGCCACGGCCGGCTTGGCGGCGTTCGTGGTCACCCATTCGATGGCGTCGACCGCGGCCGAGTCCGGGCCGTTGCCGGAGCAGTCGTTGCCGAGGACCTTGAGCGCGACGATCTTGACCTTCTTGGCCACGCCGTAGGTCTTGCTGCCGATGGTGCCCGCGGTGTGCGTGCCGTGGCCGTTGCAGTCGGTGCCGTTGCCGCCGACGAAGTCCTTGCCGACGCTCGCGCGGCCCTCGTACTCCGGGTTGTCGGCCTTGATGCCGGTGTCGAGGTCATACGCCGTGACACCGGTGCCGGTGTTGGGATAGGTGTACTTCTTGTCCAGCGGCATGGCCTTCTGGTCGATCCGGTCCAGCCCCCAGGTCGGGTTGGCCTGCGTGTCCGTGGCGCGCGCGGTGCCGTCCTGGTAGACGGTCTTGACCGCCGGGTCCGCGGCGAGCTTGCGGGCCTGCGCCTCGGTCAGGTGCTTGACGGAGAAGCCGTGGATCGTCGCGGTGTAGGTCGATCGCAGCTCACCGCCGTAGCTCTGCGCCAGCGAGGCCGAGGAGGACTGGATCCCGGTGGCACTCAGTCCCTCCTTGAGCACCACGATGTACTGGTCGCCGTAGTGCTGCTTCGCTTGCACGACAACACCTTCGGGCTCGGCCGCGATCGACGTCCCGGCACCGAGCGCGCACAGCGAACCCAGTAGCCCGAGCGTGAGCAGAGATTTTCCCGTTTTACGCATCAGAAAGTCACCCCGAAACTGTCGATGGAGCCGGTGTCGAACTGGTAGACGTCCTGGACCTGGAGTTTCCAGGTCCCGGAACGGTTCTCCGCCGAGGTGTCGACGGTGAAGCTCTTGGTGAGGTCGACGGCGCTCTCGCCACCGGCCCGCTTGAGGTTGACGACCTTGCCGCCGGGCGTCACCAGGTCGATCTTGAGGTCGCCGGTGTAGGTGTGCCTGATCGCGACCGAGACCGTCGTCGCGGCGGTGCCCTTGCCGTCGCACGAACCGATGGTCACCACGCTGGTGACCGCGGCGCCCGCGTCCGGGATGGCGACGTCGTCGGCGTTCGTCGCGCCGGAGCACGAGGGCGGGTTCGGCGTGCCGCCGAGGAAGCCGGTGTAGAGCAGCTTGTTCGGCGAGCCCTTGACGTCGGTGATCTTGCCGGGGGTGGCGTTGTCGAGCAGCGCCTTCGCGACGTCCGCCGGGGTCGCGCCCGGGTTGGCGGTCAGGTAGAGCGCGGCCGCGCCCGCCACGTGCGGGGTCGCCATCGAGGTGCCGCTCATCTGCTGGGTGCCGCCGCCGTTGCGCACGGAGGTGATGTTGCTGCCGGGCCCGAAAAGGTCCGTGCAGCTCCCGTAGTTCGACGACTGCGACGAGTTGAAGATCGAACGCTTGTCCGCGGCGTCGCTCGCGGCGACGGTGATGGCGTCGGGTGTCCTGGCTGGCGAGACGTTGCACGCGTCCTGGCCCTCGTTGCCCGCGGCCACGGTGGTGGTGATCCCGGCCCGGATCGCGCCGTTGACGGCCTTGTCGACGCTGTCGTCCGCGCCGCCGCCGAGGCTCATGGTGAGCACGGCGGGCTTCTTGGCGTTCTTCGCCACCCAGTCGATCCCGCTGATGATCTGCGAGTACTGGCCGCTGCCCTGGCAGTTGAGCACCCGGACGGCGACGACCTTCACGCCCTTCGCGACGCCGTAGGTGTTGCTCCCGACAGTGCCCGCCACGTGCGTGCCGTGCCCGAAGCAGTCGGAGGCGTCGCTGTCGTTGTCGATGAAGTCGTAGCCGCTGCTCGCGCGGCCGCCGAACTCCGGCTGCCGGTAGTCGACGCCGGTGTCGACCACGTAGACGGTGGCCCCGTCGCCCTTGTTGGCGTAGTTGTACCTGTTGTCGACCGGCAGGTCCTTCTGGTCGATCCGGTCCAGACCCCAGGTGGGATCGTTCTGGACGTCGGAGACCCTGGCCGTCCCGTCCTGCTCGACGGAGGCGACGGACGAGTCCGCCGCGAGCCGCTTGGCCTGCGCTTCGGACATCTTCGACGAGAACCCGCGCACAGCGGTGTCGTAGGTGAGCTTCACCTGACCGCCGTAGGCAGCCGTCAGCTCGCCTGCCTTCGCGGTGACAGCCTGCGTGTCCTTCAGGAGCACGAGGTAGCTGTCCGGCACGGCGCCGGGCACACCCGCGTGGAGGATCTCCCCCGCCGGGGCCGCCGTCGCCGGACCGGCGAGCGCGACGGACGCGAGGGCACAGGCCCCGGCCGCGAGAATCGCGCCCGCGACTCGCCGGGATCGATGGTGTTCGCGCATCAACAAGCTCCGTTCACTAGGTGGACTTCACTCGAACAGGTGGTTCACGTCAGCTCTGGCGGCGAGACGACCTGTGACCGACAGCCACATGTCCCTCACTCTTGGGGTTTGCCACCTGCACGAACAAGCGAGGCACCACTCAGTAGGGCTACGTAACTATTGGAAAAATCCCGCCCCCTACGAAAGTTCCGTGACTGTCCGCATGGGTTCCGTCATCCTTCGGAGCGTCCTAGGCTGCGTTCACCCGAACAGGGCGGTTTGGGTGCCGTGTCGCATTCCCTGTGTCCGCGCCGCAGGTCGCGGGGGGAATGCCGGAGCGTGACTCGCGAGCGGGAGCGGACGATGATGAGCAACTCGGTGATCGAAGATCAACTGGGCCGGACGGGCATCAGACGGACGAGCTCGCCGGTGCTGGTCGGCCGGACCATGGAGCTGCACGCCCTCGTCTCGGCCGCTGTCCGGCCGCCGTCGGTGATCATGCTCGACGGCGAGGCGGGCGTCGGCAAGACACGCCTCGTCAACGAGCTGCTGCGCCGTCCCGAGCTGGGTGGCCACCGCGCGCTGGTCGGCCACTGCCAGCCGCTGCGCGAGCCGTTCCCGTACGGCGCGGTGTTCGAAGCGCTCGGCGACCTTGGCGACAGCCTCATCGGCGTCCCGCGGCTGAGCCCGCTGACCGGGGTGCTGCGGCCCTATCTGCCCGAACTCGCCGGTTTCCTGCCCGAGCCGCCGCCCCCGCTCGGCGATCCGCGGGCCGAGCGGCACCGGCTGTTCCGGGCGGTCCGCGAGCTGCTCGGCGCACTCGGCCCGCTGCTGCTGGTGATCGAGGACCTGCACTGGTCCGACGACGGTTCGCGCCAGCTGCTGCGGTTCCTGATGGCCGAGCCGCCGGACGGGCTGAGCCTGCTGCTGACCTACCGCCGCGAAGAGGTCCCTGGCGGCATCCCGCTCGGCGCCGCCCACCGCCCCGCCGCGGGCACCACGAGCATGCTCGTCGAGCTCCGGCCGCTGGACGCCGAAGGGGTGCGCAGCCTCGCGACCGCGTTGCTCGGCGACCGCCCGGTGTCGGTCGAGTTCGCCGCGCGGCTGCACGAGCGGACCGCCGGAATCCCCTTCGTGATCGAGGAAACCCTTTACGCCCTGCGCAATCCCGAGGGCGCGGTGCACGCCGACGGGGCGACCGCGCGGCGGCTGCTCGACAACGTCGAGGTGCCCGCGCTGCTGCGGGAGGCGACCATCGAACGCCTCACCGGCCTGCCACTGACCGCCAGGAAGATCACCGAGGCCGCCGCCGTGCTGGGCGTCGGGTCGACCGCCGAGATGCTGGCGGCCGTCGCGGGCCTGCCACCGGCCCGCGCACGGCAGGCGCTGGTGCTCGCGCTGGACCGCAACGTCCTCATCGAGGGCCCCGACTGTCACTACGGCTTCCGGCACGCGCTGGCGCAGCAGGCGGCGTACGGCACCATCCCCGGGCCCGACCGCCAGGAACTGCACCGGCGGGCCGCGCGGCTGCTGGCCGAAGGCGTGCCGCAGGCACTGGTCCGGCTCGCCGAGCACAGCCGCAAGGCGGGCAACCCGGTCGACGCCGTCCGCTACGGCGAGGCCGCCGCCGACCGGGCGATCGCCGTCGGCGACCTCGCTTCGGCCACGGACCTGCTCAGCTCGCTGCTGACCGAGCCGGGCCTCAAACCGTCGGCTGTGGACCGGCTGGCCATCAAGCTCAGCGGGGTGGCCTGCAACGGGATCTCGCAGCACGACGTCCGGTCGACGCTGGAAAACCTGCTGACCGACCACCGGCTGTCCGGTCGGCTGAGCGGCGAAATCCGGCTGAGCCTGGGATTGCTGCTGATCCGCGAGGCCGGCGGGCTGGAAGCGAGCCGGGTCGAGATCGAACTCGCCGTCAACGACCTCGCCGACCGGCCGGATCTCGCGGGCCGCGGGATGGCCGTGCTCGCCCAGCCGTGGGTCGGCTCGACCCCGCTGCGCGAGCACCGGCGCTGGCTCGACCGGGTCGACACGCTGATCGACGAAGCCACCGATCAGGGCCTGGTACTCACCCTGATGGCCAACAACATCGCGTCGCGGCTGCACATCGGCGACCCGCGGGCCTGGACGATGCTGGAGCGGGTGCCGGCAAGAGTGACTTCGGTCGATCAGCAGCGGCAGCTGGCCAGGCTGCACTGCAACGTCGCGGACTCCTGCGCGTGGATCGGCCACCACCGCCGGGCGGCCAGCATGTTGCACAGCGGCATGCAGCTCGCCGCGGACTGCGGCGCCCCGTATGTGGTGAGCACCGCGCGGGCGACCCGCGTGCACGTCGACTGGCTCAGCGGGCACTGGGACGGGCTCGCCGACCGCGCGCACACACTGGTCGAGGAGTACCGCGACCTGCTGCCGGTGACCAGTGAGCTGGCGCTGGTGCTCGGGCTCCTCGCGGCCGCGAGGGGCGAATGGGACCGCGCGGCGACGCACTTCGCGGGCACCGCGGTGGACCAGCCGGAGAACGCGTTCACCCCCGTGGTGATCGCCGCGCACGGCGGGCTGGCCGGGATGCTGCTGTCGCAGGACGAGCCGGAGGCCGCCGCGGTGCGGGCCGATCGCGGGCTGGATCTGTTGCGCGGCAAGGGTGTCTGGGCCTGGGCCGGGGAGCTGGTGCCGGCCGCGGTGGAGGCCTACTGCCGGACGGGACGGGCGGCACGGGCCCGGGAGCTGATCGCGGAACTCGAACGCGAGATCAGCGAGCTGGACGCACCGATGTCGCGGGCCGCGCTTTCGCTGTGCCAGGGGATCCTGGCCGCCAAGGACGTCCAGTTCGCCGACGCGGTGAAGTTCCTCGACGACGCCAGGGCGCGGTACGAGCGGCTGCCCGCGCCGTACCACGCGGCGCTGGCCGCCGAGCGCGTCGCGCGCTGCCGCCTGGACAGCGGCGAGAGCGACGCGGCGGACGCGTTCAGCGCGCTGGCCGAGGTGTTCGACCGGCTCGGCGCCACCCGCGACGCCGCGCGGTGCCGTCACGCGTTCCGTTCCACGGGCGCGGTCGCCCCGTCACGGCGCGGACGGCGTGGGTACGGCGACGAGCTCTCGCCACGGGAACGCGACGTCGCGCGCCTGCTGTCCGAAGGGCACACGAACCGGGAGATCGCCGAGGTCCTGTTCCTGTCCCGGCGGACGGTGGAACAGCACGTCGCGAGCGTCCTGCGGAAGCTGAAGGTCCGGTCCCGCGGCGAGCTGCTGGCGGGCTGAGGTAATTCGGTTGCGACGGTCCGGGAGGGCCGGTCAGACTGTGGGCAGTGCCGGCAGGGAGCCGGGCGGTGTGTCAGGGAGGTGCCTCGTGTTGATGACTGTCCGGGGCGTTCGACGCCCCCGCCCCTTCGCCCCACGAGGCTGAGCGCGTAGCCGCTCCCGGTGGGGCACCCCTGAATCAGGAGACCTCACCAGTGCGTCAGCACGAAGACTTCGAAGACCTGCAAGACCAGCCATCGCGTCGCAAGGGCTCTAGACGGGCCCGCTTCGACGACGAACCGGCACCCTCCCGCAGCGGCCGTCTCACCGAGGACGAACGCGGCAGGCTCGCGCGCCTGCGGGAAGACGCCTACACCGAGACGGCCATCCCCTGCGGAGCCGACCGCTGGAGCACCTGGGACGACGCCGAACACGGCCCGGCGCCGCTGCCGGGCTGGGTGATCACCGAGCTGGCCGCGGTCGACACCGACCTCGGCGTGCTCAAGACCGGCAAGGAGGCCGACGTCCACCTGCTGCGGCGGGAGCTGCCCGGCGGGTCGAAGAACACGATCCTCGCGGCCAAGCGGTACCGCAGCGACGAACACCGGCTCTTCCACCGCGACGCCGGCTATCTCGAAGGCAGGCGCGTGCGCCGGTCGCGGGAGATGCGGGCGATGGAGGGCCGGACCGCGTTCGGCCGCAACCTGATCGCCGAACAGTGGGCGGCGGCGGAGTTCACCGTGCTGAGTCGCTTGTGGACGGTCGGGGCGCCGGTGCCCTACCCCGTCCAGCGCCACGGCACGGAACTGCTGATGGAGTTCCTCGGCGACGCGTCCGGTCAGGAAGCGGCCCCGCGGCTGGCGCAGCTGCGCCCGGAGCCGGACGAGCTGACCGAGCTCTGGCACCAGACGACCGGGATGCTGGAGCTGCTTGCCGCACAGGGGCTCGCCCACGGTGACCTTTCGGCGTACAACCTCCTGGTGCACCAGGGTCACCTGATGGTGATCGACCTGCCACAGGCTGTCGACGTCGTGGCCAACCCGAGCGGGCTCGAGTTCCTGGCGAGGGACGTCGCCAACATCGCGGGCTGGTTCCACGCGAGGGGCCTCCCGGAGCAGGTCAGCCGGACCACGGAACTGGTCTCCGAGCTGCGCGAGATCGCCGGACTGCGCTGATCGGGCGGCACCGGCTGGGTCGCGGGTCAGAGACCCTGCACACAGTTGGTGCCTCCCGTTGGGCAGGCGGGAGACCGTCCGGTACAGTAGTAACAGACCGCAACCGGCGGCGTGGATGAGTTGGTGTCCGTCGCCTCCAAAGCCAGCTGAATTGGCTCGCGGTATTCCATGTAAGCCAAATGGCGCGCGGTGTCATGCAGACGCGGTGTGCCGGGTTCGTCCCTGTGAACGCCCTCAGCACACCATCTTGCCCCCCAGCGCGCGGGCAGCCGGGCCTCCCTGTGACGTGCCACGTCCGAGAGGTATCTGTGACAGTCACGTTCAACTCCGACACCACCCCGTCGGAGCGTCAGCACCGCAAGCCGAGCACCCGCCCCGTGGGTGACGACTTGCTTCACAACAGTGGCGTCGAAGACGTCCAGACTCAGACCTTCGCCGAGCTCGGCCTTCCCGAGCCGCTGCTGAAGGCGCTGGCCGAGGCCGGCATCACCTCGCCGTTCCCGATCCAGACGGCCACCATCCCCGACGCGATGGCGGGCCGCGACGTCCTCGGCCGCGCGCAGACCGGTTCCGGCAAGACCCTCGCCTTCGGCCTGGCGATGCTGGCCCGGCTCGCGGACGACCGCGCCAAGCCGAAGCGCCCCCGTGCGCTCGTCCTGGTGCCGACCCGCGAACTGGCCATGCAGGTGGCGGACTCGCTCACCCCGCTGGCCAAGTCGCTCGGCCTCTGGTGCCGCACGGCCGTCGGCGGCATGGCGTTCGCCCGCCAGGCCGACGCGCTCAACCGCGGCGTCGACCTGCTGATCGCCACCCCGGGCCGCCTGTCGGACCACGTCCGCCAGGGCACCGCGATCCTCAGCGAGTGCGAGTTCATCGCGCTCGACGAGGCCGACCAGATGGCGGACATGGGCTTCATGCCCCAGGTCCGCGAGATCCTTGACCTCACCCCGCGTGACGGCCAGCGTCTCCTGTTCTCCGCCACCCTCGACGGTGACGTCGACCGGCTGGTCCGTGCGTACCTGCACAACCCGGTCACCCACTCGGTCGCCCCGTCGACCGCGTCGGTCACCACCATGGACCACCACGTGCTGCAGGTCTCCCACCAGGAGAAGCAGGACGTCATCACCGAGATCGGCGCCCGCGACGGCCGGACGATCATGTTCGTCCGCACCAAGCACCACGTCGACCGCCTCACCGAGCGCCTGCGCGAGCAGGGCGTCCACGCGGCGGCACTGCACGGCGGCAAGACCCAGGGTCAGCGCAACCGCGTGCTCTCGGACTTCAAGGAGGGGCACACCCCGGTGCTGGTCGCCACCGACGTCGCCGCCCGCGGCATCCACGTCGATGACATCTCCCTGGTCCTGCACGTGGACCCGGCCGCCGACCACAAGGACTACCTGCACCGCGCGGGTCGTACGGCTCGCGCCGGCGCCTCCGGTGTCGTCGTCACGCTGGTCACGCACGACCAGCGACGCATGGTCCGCCGGATGACCGACCGCGCCGGCGTCCGCGCCGAGCAGACGGTTGTCCGGCCGGGTGACGCGGAGCTTTCGCGCATCACCGGTGCCCAGCAGCCCAGTGGCGAGCCGGTCATCGAGCGTCGCCGCGAGTCCCCGCGTCGCAGCGGTGGCGGCCGTGGTTACGGCGGCGGCGGTGGCGGCTACCAGGGTTCGCGTGAAGGCGGTCGTCCCAGCGGCGGCAGTGGCTTCGGCGGCCGTGGTCGTCAGCCGCGTTACGGCAGCGGTGGCGGCGCCGGTTCCGGCGGCAGCGGCCGCCCGAGCCGCGGCCCGCGTCGCAGCTTCGACAGCTAAGCACCACCCCGTCCGCCCTTAGCGGACACGAACGGCGGGCACGCCCGGGTCAGCACCACACCCGGCCGTGCCCGCCGTTTTCGCGTCCCCATCACGCGAGACGGCAGTCCAATCACGTGAGACGGCAGGCCAATCACGCGAGCCGTCTCCCGGATCACGCGCACCGTCCGCCAATCACGCCGTCGCCCCCAGCCTCCGCCACCCACCCACCTGTGTCCGCCTGCTGCGACGGCCAACACGCGGACACATGCCCGTGCTGGCCGTTTCTCGCGTCGTGTTTACCGAACGTGGAACGCGGACGCGTGTGCGTAGAACGCCGACACGCGTGACGGGAATGCCGACACGCGTGATTGGGGGGACGTCAGGCGGGATGGGGGCTCCGGGACGGCCGTCACTGTCTGGCATGCGTTCCTCCAGGGGTCTGCGTTCAGCGGCTCGGCGCGGGTGCGAGACTGCGGGATGTGAACGCACCTGGTCCCGCTCTCCCGCAGCTGCCGCCCGAGCAGGTCTTCGACTGGCTCGACACCGAGGCGGAGAAGCGAGCGAGCGCTGGGCTGGTCCGCAAACTCCGCGCCCGTCCGGCGCAGGCGAATGAGCTCGATCTCGCCGGGAACGACTACCTCGGCCTGGCCAGGGACAAGCGGGTCGCCGGTGCGGCCGCCGCGGCGGCGTTGCGCTGGGGCGCCGGGGCCACCGGGTCCCGCCTCGTCACCGGCTCGACGGAGCTGCACGCCGAGCTCGAACACGAGCTCGCGCGATTCTGCGGCGTCCAGGCCGCGCTGGTGTTCTCGTCCGGTTTCGCCGCGAACCTCGGCGCCGTCACCGTGCTGTCCGGCGCCGACTCGGCGATCGTCACCGACAAGTACATCCACGCGTCGCTGATCGAGGGCTGCCGACTGTCCCGCTCGGACGTCGCCGCGGTCAGCCACAACTCGCCAGAGGCGATCAAGCACGCGCTGTCCACCCGCCGCAAACCGCGGGCGCTGGTGGTCACCGACTCCGTCTTCTCTGTCGACGGCGACCTCGCGCCGCTGGCGGAACTCGCCGGGATCTGCCGCGAGCACAGTGCCGCGATGCTGGTCGACGACGCGCACGGCTTCGGCGTCATCGGCGAGGGTGGCCGGGGCGCGGTGCACGCCGCGGGGCTGAGCGGCGACCCCGACGTCGTCACCACCATCACGCTTTCGAAGGCGCTGGGCGCGCAGGGCGGGGCGGTGCTCGGGCCGCGCCGGGTGATCAAGCACCTCATCGACACCGCGCGCAGCTTCATCTTCGACACCGCGCTCGCCCCGGCCAGCGCAGCCGCCGCGCTGGCCGCGCTCGGCGCGCTCAAAGCCGAGCCGGAGCTCGCGACCAAGGTGCAGGAAAACGCCGGAAACCTTGCCATGCAACTGAAATCGGCCGGTTTCCGGGTGAGCCTCCCGGACGCCGCGGTGATCTCCGTGCAGGCGCCCTCCCCCGAAGCCGCTGTCGGCTGGGCCGAGGCCTGCGCCGAAAAGGGCGTCCGGGTGGGCTGTTTCCGGCCGCCTTCGGTGCCGGACGGCATTTCCCGGCTGCGGCTGACCGTCCGCGCGGACCTCAAGGAGTCCGATGTGGACAAAGCCGTTCAGGTGATCACGGAGTGCGCGCCACCCGGCGCCACATCGTGATGTGCGGGATGTCGTCCTCATCGGTGAACTCTTCGCCCTCGGGTACGAACCCGAACTTCGCGTAGAACCCCTGGACGTACGTCTGCGCGTCCAGCACCCAATCGACGTCGTCACCACCGGCCAGCGCGGCCTTCATCAGTTCGGCCGCGAGCCCGCGCCCGCGCGCGTCTTCGGCCGTGCAGACCCGGCCGATCCGCCGCACGCCGCCGGGGTCGGCGAGCACCCGCAGGTACGACTCGACCTGCTCGCCGCCCACCCAGAGATGACGGGTTTCGGGGAGCAGGTCGCGCCCGTCGATCTCCGGGTACGCCGCTTTTTGCTCGACCACGAAGACGTCGACGCGCAAACGGAGGATCGCATACAGTTCGGTGGCGGTCAGTTCGCCGCCGTCACGGGATTCGGGAGTCACTCCCCCTGATTAGCACACCGGCCGTTCAGCCCAGCAGGCGCGACCGCGACTGGTTCCTGATGTCCTCGGCGAACGCGGACACCTTGGTGTACACGCCCGGTTTGCCCGCCTTGGCACAACCGTCGCCGTACGAGACGATGCCGATCAGCGTGTCACCGACGACCAGCGGGCCACCCGAGTCGCCCTGGCAGGCGTCGGTGCCGCCCTGCGCGTAGCCGGCGCAGGTCATGATCTCCGCGTTGTAACTCTCGTAGCTCGAGGCGCAGGAGCCGCCGATGATCGGGACCACGGCCTTGCGCAGGACGTCCGAGCGGGCGCCGCCGTCCTCGACGCGGCCCCAGCCGAGCACGGTCGCCTTGGTGCCCTCGGCGTAGAGGTCGGCGTTGCTCCCGTCGGCGACCTTGGCCGGGCGGTATGGCAACTGGCCGCGGACGGTCAGGACCGCGATGTCGTCGCCCTTGGTGTAATCGGTGTAGTCCGGGTTCACCCAGACCTTGGACACCCGGAACTCCGAACCGTTGCTGGTGCGCTTGTCCTGACGCCCCGCGACGACACGGGCTTCGGAGGCCTTCACCGCCAGCGCGCAGTGCGCCGCCGTCGCGACCGCGGACGAGCTGACGATCACCGCGCCGCAGTACTGGTTGCCGGACGAATCCGCCAGGTAGACGGCGTACGGGTAGTCGGACAGCGAGGCCACGTTGCCACCGACGATGCGGGGCTGGGCAGCGGACGAAGGGCTTTCCGGGGCACTGTCCTGAGCTGCCGCATTGCCGACGGCGACCGCCGCGAACGCGACCGTGGCGAGGAGCGCGCCCCCCGCGAGCAGCGTCGTACGGCGTGACTTCTTCGGCATGGAGGTTCCCTTCAGCAGACGACACCGTTCGGGAGTCATCCGACTCCAGCGCGTAAACAGGTGACCGTTAATACCCTAATCGGAGACTGCCCGAAACGGTGTCACTGAATCGGGTGGAATACGTGCTCACCCAGCGCTTCTGCCAAGCTGGCATACGTGCGGAAAACGGTCACGGTACTGCTCACGGGAGTGTTCGCCTTCGGGCTGTTGTCGTGCTCGGCGCCGATGCGGCCGCAGCAATCCCCTGCACCAGCACCATTTTCACCCTCGGCACCGGCGTCGAGCAGCACCTCTGCTCCACCCCCGAGTAGCCCGGCGAGCGCCCCGCCGAAGACGTCCTCACCGCCGCCGCGGACGTGGCAGGTGGGCGCGCATCCGCTGCCCCGCGGCAAGGACGGCTTTGGTCAGGTCCTCCCCACGCCACCCGAACTAGTGAATCGCGCTCTCCCAACGCGCGATTCACTACCACCACCATCGGGTGACCACTACAGCGCGACCGCCGTCTCCGTCCCGCCGGAGGTGCTCGCCCGGAGCACGTGGCAGGCGGCCTGCCCGGTCAAGCTGATCGACCTGAAGTACCTGACGATGTCGTTCTGGGGCTTCGACAGCCGGGCGCACACCGGCGAGATGATCGTGAACGCGTCCGTGGCCGACGGGGTGAGGAACGTCTTCCGGCAGCTGTTCGCCGCGCGCTTCCCGCTGGAGGAGATGCGCGTCACCAGCCCACCCGAGCTGACCGCCGTCCCGACGGGTGACGGCAACGACACCAGCGCGTTCGTCTGCCGCCCGGCGAGGGGGCTGACGACGTGGTCCGCACACGCCTACGGGCTGGCCGTCGACCTGAACCCGTTCTGCAATCCCTACACCAAGGGCGCTTTGGTGCTGCCCGAACTGGCCTCGGCCTACGTCGACCGCGCGCGGGTGCGGCCGGGGATGGTGCTGATGGGGGACGCCACGGTCAAGGCGTTCACCGGGATCGGCTGGACCTGGGGCGGGAGCTGGACGAACCCGAAGGACCGCATGCACTTCAGCGCCACCGGGGGCTGATCCGGGTGGGAACAAGTCGTCACCCGATCGAGTTCTTTAGACTTGAGCGACAACCACACCGGAGGATGACCGTGAGGATGACAGCGTGCCCCACTACGACCTGCTGATCGTCGGCACGGGATCGGGCAACTCGATCCTGGACCCGCGTTTCGCGGACAAGAAGATCGCGATCGTGGAGAAGGGCACGTTCGGCGGCACCTGCCTCAACGTGGGCTGCATCCCGACGAAGATGTTCGTGCACACCGCGCACGTCGCCGCCACCCCCGCCTCGTCGTCGAAGTTCGGCGTCGACGAGGAGCTGACCGGGGTCCGCTGGCGCGACATCCGCGACCGGATCTTCAACCGCATCGACCCGATCGCGGCGGGCGGGCGCGAGTACCGCGTCGAGCACGACGACAACAAGAACGTCACCGTGTATGAGGGCGTAGGCCGCTTCACCGGGCGCAAAGAGCTCAGCGTTTCGTACCCGGACGGCCGCCCGGCCGAGACGCTCACCGCGGACAAGTTCGTGCTCGCGGCCGGTGGCCGGGCGGTCATCCCGGACGTGCCGGGACTCGACGACGTCGACTACCACACCTCCGACACGGTGATGCGGCTCGACGAGCTGCCCGCCAGCATGGTGATCCTGGGCGGCGGGTACATCGCGGCCGAGTTCGCGCACGTGTTCGCGTCGTTCGGGGTGGCCGTCACCGTGGTCAACCGTTCGGGTGCGCTGCTGCGCTCGGAGGACGAGGACGTCAGCAAGCGGTTCACCGAGCTGGCGGCCGAGACGTTCGACGTGCGGCTGAACCGCAAGACCGTCCGGGCGCGCAAGACCGCGACAGGGGTGGCACTGGACCTGGAGGGCCCGAAGGGCGCCGAGACCGTCGAAGCCGGGCTGCTGCTGATCGCCACCGGGCGCACGCCGAACTCCGACATCCTCGACGTCGCCGCGACCGGGGTGACCACAAGGGACAGTGGGCACGTGGTCGTCGACGAGTACCAGCAGACCGTGGTCGAGGGGATCTACGCGCTGGGCGACCTTTCCTCCACCTACGAGCTCAAGCACGTCGCGAACCAGGAAGAACGCGTGGTGCAGCACAACCTGCTGAACCCCGACTCACCGGTCAAATCGGACCACCGGTTCGTGCCGCACGCGGTGTTCACGTCGCCGCAGGTCGCGGCGGTCGGCCTCACCGAGCAGGCGGCCCGCGAGCAGGGCATCTCGTACGTGACCTCGCACCAGGACTACGCGGGGATCGCTTACGGCTGGGCGATGGAGGACACCACGGGCTTCGCGAAGCTCCTGGCCGACCCGGCGACCGGCAGGCTGCTGGGCGCGCACATCATCGGCCCGCAGGCGTCGTCGGTGATCCAGCCGCTGATCCAGGCGATGAGCTTCGGCCTCGACGCCCGCAGCATGGCCCGCGGCCAGTACTGGATCCACCCGGCGATGCCTGAGCTGGTCGAGAACGCCCTGCTGAACCTGCCCCTGGACTAGGGGAAGGTCCCTGAAGGCCACCTTCACGGCGTAAAACGCCGTGAAGGTGGCCTTCAGGGGCAGTCAGACGTAGCGGGGGCGTCCGGCCAGCGCGCCCATCACCATCTGCGCGACGAACACGCCGAGCATGAGCAGCCACGGGACGGTCCAGCCGCCGGTGACGTCGTGCAGCAGGCCGAACAGGAACGGGCCGACAGCGGCCAGCAGGTAGCCGAAGCCCTGCGCCATCCCGGACAGCCGCGCGGTGTCCTCGCCGGTCTTCGCCCGCAGCGCGATCACGGTCAGCGCCAGGGAGAACACGCTCATCCCGAGGCCGACCAGCACGCTCCACAGCAGCGGCGCGGCGGCGGGAGCCACCATCAGCCCGACCATGCCGGCGAAGCCGAGCACACCCAGGCCGACGATCCACCGGCTCTGGCTGCGCTGACGCGCGGCCATCGGCGCCACGATGAGGCTGATCGGGACGGCGATCAGGGACATCAGGCCGAGCAGCAGGCCGGACTCGCCCTTCGTGATCCCGGCGTCCATCAGCACCTCGGGCAGCCAGCCCATCACGACGTACGCGAGGAAGGCCTGGAAGCCGAAGAACAGCGTCACGATCCAGGCGAGCGGGCTGCGCAGCAGCGAGCGGCCGGAACCCGCGGCGCCCGGTTCGGCGGCGGGCGCACGGCCGGTGCCGCGAGCTGCGAGAATCCACACGCCCAGCGCCACCGCCGCCAGCACCGACCAGCTGCCGAGCCCGATCCGCCAGCCACCGAAAGCGTCGCTCACCGGCGGGGCGACCGACGAGCCGAGCGCGCCGCCGCCCTGCAACGCGGCGGTGTAGACACCGGTCATCATGCCGACACGAGCGGGGAAGGACCCCTTGATGACCACCGGGATCAGCACGTTGATCAGGGCGATCCCGGCCGTCGCGACCAGGGTCCCGCCGAGCACCACGTACGGCCCGTCGAGCACGCGCAGGACCAGGCCCGCGGTCAGCACGGCCAGCGCGACCGAGATCGCGGCGCCGATGCCGAACCGCCGGGACAGCAAGGGCGCGGCCAGTCCCGCGCCCGCGAAACAGAGGCCGGGCAGCGTGGTGAGCACGCCCGCCCAGGTCGCCGAGGCGCCGAGCGAGCCCCGCATCTCCCCCAGCAGCGGCCCGACGCTGGTGATGGCCGGGCGCAGGTTCAACGCCGTCAGCACCACCGCGATCGCGAGCAGGACACCACCCGCCATGACCCCGGCCCGGTTGCCCGGTTCGGTCTCCAAGGCACCGTCAAGTTCGAGTTCAAGGCCGTGGGCGTACGAAGAGTCTGAGTCACGGGATTCGACGGTCACACGAGCTACTATGACATACGTAGGATGATTGGATGAAGGGATAATCCTGTGCCATTGGCCACGACACGCCGGGCAGGCCTGGTCGACCAGGTCATCGAGCAGCTCCGTGCCGCCGTCACGCAGGGGGAATGGGCAATCGGCAGCCGCGTCCCGACCGAACCGGAACTGGCGACCCAGCTGGGCGTCGGGCGCAACACCATCCGCGAGGCCGTACGCGCGCTCTCCCACACCGGCATCCTCGAAGTCCGGCAGGGCGACGGCACCTACGTGCGCGCCACGAGCGAGGTGTCCGGCGCGATCCGGCGGCTGTGCGGCTCGGAGCTCAAGGAGGTCCTGCAGGTCCGGCGGACCCTGGAGGTCGAAGGCGCCCGGCTGGCCGCCGCCGAGCGCACCGACGCGGACCTCGATGACCTGTGGGCATTGCTCGAACGCCGCGACGTGGAGCAGCAGGAGCACCGGCTGGACGACTTCGCGCGCACTGACGCGGAATTCCACTTCACCGTCGTCCGCTGCGGGCACAACACGCTGCTGACGGAGCTCTACCGCGGGCTCAGCGAGGTGATCGCGGCGAGCGTCGCCGCGACGAACGACGACCCCGAACACGCCGAGACCATCAAGCACCGCGGGCTCGTGGAGGCCATCGCGGCGCAGGATCAGGCGCGCGCGGCGGCGGAGGCGTCGGGCTTCCTGGACGAACTGCTGGCCCGCCTTGAAGACTCGTGAGTGGTGGGGGCGGG
>NZ_JAYMZS010000117.1:24967-27919 GCF_035828755.1 Amycolatopsis sp. H20-H5
TTAGGGTGCGGCGACAGCGTTGAGGAACTGCGTCACCTTCGGCATGCCGAGGCCGGTGACGTAGTCCCAGCCCGCACCGGCCGGGGTGACCGCGGCCGCGGTCACCCCGGCCAGCACCGCGACGGCGAAAAAGGGGATTCTCACGCGAACTCCTTTGTTCCTGGAGCGTCACTTGAAGGGCGAAGGCGCCTTGCTCGCGAGGTAGTTGAACGTCTTCTGCATGTACGGGTAGAACTTGCTGTCCACACAGGAGTATCGGGGCGCGAAGCCGTCACAGCTGCCGCCGTTGTCACCGAGCTCGATGGTGAAGGACGCCATGCCCAGCTTGCCGTAGGCGTAGTCGTCCGAACCGCCTGCCGCGTCGTAGAGCAGCTCACCGGCCTGGCCGTAGCGGTAGCCGGAGAACTGCGACATGTCCTTGCCCATGGCGCGGAACTGCGCGTCGTTCGGCGAGTGCACCGAGTGGGTGTACTCCCACGGCAGGATGATGATCCCGGCGTAGCTGTGCAGCATCAGCGCGGTGCCGCGGGCGCCCGCGTCGACCTTGTCGTTGGGACCGTCGGCGCGGTGGTCACCGAAGAGACTGCCCCAGAACTGTTCCAGCGCCTTGGTTTCCGGCTCGGAGTCCGAGGAACCGTTCGACGTCGACGTCGTCTGGTCGCACTTGCTGGTGTTGCTCTGCCAGCCGTAACCGAAGTTCCGGTTGATGTCGACACCGGGCTGGCTGCTCACCGAGTCACCGCAGCGCTGCAGATCGGCCTGGGTGAAGTCGGCGTTCTTGCGGTGCATGACCGGGCTGTTCCCGCCGCGCTGCACGAGGTCCACGCCGTCGGGGTTGACGATCGGCACCACCCAGATCTCGGTGGTGTCCAGCAGGTTCGTCACCGTGGCGTCCTTGCCGTAGCCGTTGACCAGGTAGTTGATGTACTTGTAGGCCATCTCGCCGGTAGCGATCTCCCTGGCGTGGACCTGGGCCTGCAGCAGGAACCGCGGCTTCTTCGAGTTCGGGTTCACCGCGCAGTCGCCCTGGGCCATCTTGGTGATACAGACGGCTTTCAGGTCGTACCCGCCCTGGCCCTGCTGTTTGCGCCAGGACTGCCCATAGCTCACCACGGACGCGAGGTCGGGATGCGCGCTCGCGGCGGCGTCCATGTTGGCGTAGTGGGCGTTCACCGTGTGGTAGCCGCCGTAGTACGTCTCGTCCTGCAGCCCGGCACCCGCCGGGCGCGACGGCGCCGCCCACGTGCCCTGGTGGACGCGCCGGGAGACATCGGCACGGAGACCGAGCCCACGCAGCTGATCAGCCGTCGAGTCGTCGCCCGCGACCACCAGGTCGCCGCCCTGGCGAACGGCGACGACGTCGAGTCCGGCGTCCGCCAGCACCTGCGCGTTCCGGGCGCCGTCGTGGACCTGGTACTCGACGAGATCCCCCGCCATCGGCCGATCCGCCTGCGCGGCCGGACCGGTGGTGAGCGCTGCCATCGCGACCAGCACGGCCGCGCCGGCGACCGTCGTCATCGCGCGGAGTTTCCGCATGAATCCTCCCTGAGGTGACCTGATGGACACGAAGGGTAGGAGTGACGGAACCGCCGAAGTCACCCCCCGACGTAGGTAATGGGGAAAATTACCAACAATCGGAGGGTGGACAACCGACCAAAACGGACACGCCGCGATTACGGCAGTGTGAACAAAGTGAAATACCCGCGCCTCACGGGAGCGTCAGGATCTCCGAACCGGATTCGGTGACCACCAGCGTGTGCTCGAACTGGGCCGTCCACAGCTTGTCCTTGGTGGTGACCGTCCAGTCGTCACCCCAGATGTCGTAGTCGATGGTGCCCAGCGTGATCATCGGCTCGATGGTGAACGTCATCCCCTCCTCGATGATCGTCTCCACCGCGGGCTCCTCGTAGTGGAGCACGGTCGGCGCGGTGTGGAACGCCGGGCCGACACCATGACCGGTGAAGTCACGGACCACGCCGTAACCGAACCGCTTCGCGTAGGACTCGATGACCCGGCCGATCACGTTGAGCTGACGCCCCGGCCGCACAGCCTTGATCGCGCGCATGGTCGCCTCATGCGTCCGCTCGACCAGCAGGCGGACCTCCTCCGCCACGTCCCCGGCGAGGAACGTCGCGTTGGTGTCACCGTGGACACCACCG
Source organism: Amycolatopsis sp. H20-H5 (assembly GCF_035828755.1). Classification (NCBI taxonomy): domain Bacteria; kingdom Bacillati; phylum Actinomycetota; class Actinomycetes; order Pseudonocardiales; family Pseudonocardiaceae; genus Amycolatopsis; species Amycolatopsis sp. H20-H5. The sequence goes on from NZ_JAYMZS010000117.1 coordinate 27,127, forward strand.
ATGAACGCGGTGACGTCGATGTTGCAGATGTCACCGTCCTCGATCACCGTCGAGTCGGGGATACCATGGCAGATCACCTCGTTGAGCGACGTGCAGCACGACTTCGGAAAACGGCGGTAACCCAGCGTCGACGGGTACGCGTGGTGATCCAGCAGGAACTCGTGCACCACCTTGTCGACGTCGTCAGTCGTCGCACCCGGCTTGACGGCCTTGCCGCCCTCCTGCAACGCCTGCGCCGCGATCCTGCTGGCCGGCCGCATCGCCTCGATGACCTCCGGCGTGCGGACACCGTCGCCCGTGTCGCGCTTCGGCGACGGCTTGTCCACGTAGTCGGGGCGGGCGATGCTGGCGGGAACCGGGCGGCGCGGCGTCTGGACGCCGGGCACGAGGGAGGCACGAACGGACATGCTTTTCAGCTTAGCCGGGTTGTTTGGTGGGAGTTTGGTGGCTGGGTGCTGAGGTGTGTTACTGGTGCTCAGCGGCGGTGCGGGTTTTTGGTTTAGTCCTGAGGTGTGGCTAGAAGCCTGTGTTTTTTGGCCAGCGCGCTCACAAACTCGCGCCGCCAGGTCGCCCCTGACTCCGAGCGTAAGTGCGGCTTTTGCTTTGAGGGGGGCGACCTGCCGTCGCGAGTTGGGAGGCCCTGACGGGCCTGAAAGAGGGCGCGCGGCGTGAAGTCTCCACTCGCAGAGCTCGCGGAGACCCTGTGGTCCCGGCAAACGGCTGGGGCTGGGTTTTTGGTGTTGGTGTTGTGGTTGGGTTTTGTTGCTTGGGGTTAGGTTGAGGTGGGTTGACT